>NZ_JBWDLI010000003.1:0-63238 GCF_056238625.1 Colwellia sp. F1 | reverse complement strand
GCGTTATTTAACGACTTTAGCCGTGTGTTAGGGCAGAAGGTATAGTTTATTGCAACAGCCTAGGTTTTTGTAATAAATCGGGCATTATAGAAAAATAGTTAATTGTAGGTTTTTAATTTAATTTTAAGCCTAAGTATTGAAATTAAAAGAAGTAATAAAAGTAAGCATTTATGATAATTAAAAAACTAGCCTTTGCCGTGTTATTAGGCGCTTTAGGTACAACAGCACAAGCAGCCGAAGAGTTTCAGGTTGAAGATATCGAAGTAAAAGGCTTACAACGTGTTGCTTTAGGCGCAGCGTTAACTCATATTCCTTTTAATGTTGGTGATACCTTAAATAAATTTAGGGTATCTCAGTCAATTAAGTCTTTATATAAGTCGGGTCACTTTAACGATATACGCGTCTATCGTGACGGTAACCGCATTATATATCGCGTTAGAGAGCGTGAAACGATCAGTGCGATTACTTTCGACGGCAACAGTGATTTAAAAGACGAACAGTTAACGGAAAGTCTTGATGGCAGTAATATACGTGTTGGTGAAACATTAGATCGCACGGTTATTTCCGGTATTGAAACAGGGCTAGAAGATTTTTATCATAGTGTAGGTAAATATAACGCAAATGTTACCACTACTGTTACGCACTTACCGCGTAACAGAGTAAATTTAGAGTTTAAATTCACTGAAGGTGATGCTGCCGCGATTAAACAAATTAATCTGATTGGTAATGAAGTTTTTACTGACGCACAAGTGCTTGAAAGAATAGAGCTGACCTTTGATTCGCCATGGTGGAACTTTATGGCACAAGACAGGTACCAAAAGCAGACCTTACAAGGCGATATGGAAACAATAAATAGTTTCTATTTAGACCGTGGTTACCTTCGTTTTAATGTGGACTCAACGCAAGTGTCAATGACACCGGATAAAAAATCTGTATACATTGCTTTAAATGTGACTGAAGGTGAGACCTATACTATCAGTGAAGTCGACTTTATTGGTGATATGGCGGGCTTTGAACAAACGATCAGAGCAATAAACCCATTACGAGTCAATAACCTTTATAATGGCGCAGAGGTAACGTACACCGAAGAAGTAATTAGCAAGTTTCTTGGTCGTTTTGGTTATGCTTACCCTAAAGTGACTACTATTCCAGATATCAATGACGAAGATCATACGGTTAAACTCTCTATTTCAATCGATCCGGGTAAACGTATTTACGTAAATCAAATCAACTTTACAGGTAATCATGTTACGGCTGACAGAGTATTGCGCCGAGAGCTAAGACAAATGGAAGGAGCTTGGCTATCAAACAGTATGGTTGAGCACTCTAAAGCACGTTTGTCTCGCTTACCTTATATGGAAACTGTTGACTTTGAAACTAATCAAATTGCCGGTGAGGATGATTTAGTCAATGTAGACTTTAGTGTTAAAGAGCAACCATCTGGTTCATTTACTGCGGGTATTGGTTACGGCGATTCGACCAATTTAAGTTTAAATGCTGGCATACAACAAAATAACTTTTTGGGCACTGGTAACCGCTTAGGCTTTGGGGTTAATACCAACAAATACTCTAAAAGTGCGAATATCTCGTTCACTGATCCATACTTTACGGTTGATGCTATTTCATTAGGTGGACAAATATTTTACCAAGCCTTTGATGCAGGGCAAGCTAACTTAGTTGAGTACAACAATAAAACTTATGGCATTGGTCTGAACTGGGGTTTCCCAATTAATGAATATGTTCGTGTTGGCTTTGGTGTCGGTTTTAAAAATAATGAAATAACGTCATTAGAAACTTACGAGCAAATACAAACCTTTTATGACTTACATTCAGATCCTAATGACCCTGATGCAGCGCTAGCATTTAAAAACTATGATGTTAACGCCAATATTTCACGTTCAACGTTAAACCGAGGAACCTTCCCAACGGCTGGCTCGTCACAAATGTTTTCATTTAAAATGACTACGCCAAACTCTTCTGATGTGCAATATTTCAAAGTTAACTTTGATAGTAAGTTTTACTTCCCTTTAACACGCAATCAACGTTGGACAGTACTTACTCGTTTGCAGTTAGGTTATGGTAACGGTTATGGTGATATACGTGGTAATGACCAATTACTCCCTTTTTGGGAAAACTTTAGAGCGGGTGGTTCAGACACCTTGCGAGGTTTTGAAAGCAATACCGTTGGCCCAAGAGCTGTATATCGCTACCCAACAGCTGTTGGTGGTACACCTAACACAATAGGTGGGAGTGCTTGTTGCCTAGGGCCTGATCATGATTATGTCTATGCAACACCGCGTAGTGTAGGGGGTAATGCAATTGCAATTGGCGGGGTTGAGTTAATCGTACCGACCCCCTTTGTTGATGAAGGTTTCTCAAATAGTGTCCGCACAAGTTTCTTCATTGATGTGGGGAATGTTTGGGACACAGAGTTTGATATGGCAGATTACCAAGATTTAGCACCAGTTGAATTAGAAAAACTGGCGGACTATTCTGATGTTGGCCGTTATCGTGCTTCTGGTGGTTTATCGATTCAGTGGTTATCACCTATGGGGCCGATGATTTTTAACTTTGCCAGAACAATTAAAGAAGCTGAAGACGACGACACCTCATTCTTTAGCTTTAATATTGGCAAAACGTTTTAATATTTATTATAAAGTATTTTTTTTAACGACTTAATCAACCATGGCTTATACAAATAATTACAAAGCAGTAAATAAGGTTTAAGTATGGTCTAATAGGCACAGCGGCTTGGTCGTTAAACTAACGGTTAAGCCAAACAATATTCTAAATCTAAGTATAAAAAATAAGAGGAAAACACATTGAAAAAATTTATTAAATCTATGGCGATCACAGCAACGGCATCAACGTTATTATTGGCAAGCAGTGCAATGGCTTTTGAGCAAAAAATTGCAGTAGTGAATGTGCAAGAAGCGATCAGTCAAATCCCTCAAGCAGCAGTGTTAATGCAAACACTAGAAACAGAGTTTAAAGACGAAAAAGCAGCGATTGAACAATTGCAAAAAGATTTAGCGTTTGAAGATGAAAATTTAAAACGTAATGGCTCATTAATGAGTGAAAAAGAGAAAACAGAATTACAAACAAAAATGGGTGATTTATATCAACAATACCAAGTTAGAGTACAAGAGTTTCAACAAAAGGTTTCTCAACGCAGAAACGAAGAAACCAACAAACTATTAGCGCTTGTGACACAAGCGGTTGATAACATTGCAGCTAAAGAAGAATACGACTTAGTACTTTCAAAGCAAACGGTTGTTTACTCAAAACCATCGACAGATATTACTGCAACGGTAGTAGAAAAAGTAAGTAAGCTTAAGTAACTCATGGTTTACACGCTTAGTGATATAGCAAAACACATTCAAGCTGAATTAGTGATAAATAAAAAAGTCACTAGTGGCAAGGTGATATGTTCAGCAGACTCTGAGATTAATAGCTTAGCTACACTTGTCAATGCGAAGCCAGGAGATGTCGCTTTTTTAGCTAATAAAAAATACATTTCACAACTGGCTAATACGCAGGCAAGTGCTGTCATCCTTTCCCCGAGCATGCTCGAACAATGTCCGGTAAATGCGTTAGTGATGGACAACCCATATATGGGTTATGCAATGCTGGCTAATCTACTCGATAGTACACCGCAGGTAGCGAACGGAACGCACGCGAGTGCGGTCATTGCTAATGATGTTAGTTTAGGGCTAAATGTTAACATTGGTGCTAATGCTGTCATTGAATCAGGGGTTACCCTTGCTGATAATGTAAGTATTGGTGCAGGGTGCTTTATTGGTAAAAACACTTCAATAGGCAAGGGCACACGCCTTTGGGCAAATGTTAGTGTTTATCATGAAGTTATTATTGGTGAAGGCTGTCTAATTCAAGCAAATACGGTTATTGGCTCAGACGGTTTTGGCTATGCCCCTGTTGAAGGTCAATATAAATGGCATAAAATACCTCAGCTCGGCAGTGTAATTATTGGTAACCGCGTTGAAATAGGAGCTAGCACAACAATAGATCGGGGTGCACTTGAAGATACTATCATTAAAGATGGTGTTATTCTCGATAATCAAATTCAAATAGCGCATAATGTTATTGTTGGTGAAAATACCGCGATGGCAGCCTGTAGTGTTATTGCCGGAAGCACTACAATTGGCAAAAACTGCACTATTGCAGGACTTGTTGGTATTAATGGGCATATTACTATTGCAGATAACTGTGTTTTTACAGGTATGGCAATGGTAACTAAAGAAATTAAAAAACCAGGTGTGTACTCGTCAGGTATGCCAGCAATGCCAAATAAAGAATGGCACAAAACCAATGCACGTCTTAACCGGTTAGAGCGTTTAACTGAGCGCATAAAGCAATTAGAAAATGCGCTCAAAGAAAAATAATTGATAATGTAAACCGTAATAATAGCATTACTTCAATGTTATAAAAATAATAGCTGTAAAAGCAGTATTCGCAAACTCTTGTGTTTAACGCAATTAACCATTAGCACAAGTCACTGAAAGGAATAATGAATTGGACACTTTTGATTTAGATAGAAAAGCAAAACCGATATCACTAAATGAAATTAAAGAGTTGATCCCTCATAGATACCCCATGTTACTGGTTGACAAAGTTGTTGATCATGAGCCTCTTAAAAGCTTACACGCGATAAAAAATGTTACCATTAACGAGCCAGTTTTTACTGGTCACTTTCCAGACGCGGCTATATTTCCGGGCGTGCTGATTTTAGAAGCGCTAGCACAAGCGACAGGCATCTTGGGTTTTAAAAGCAGTGAAGGGCGTGAGAAAAACGAAATGTATTTATTTGCCTCCATTGACAAAGCACGTTTTAAACAACCTGTTTTACCTGGCGATACTCTACACCTTCATGTTGAATTTATTAAAGAGCGTCGCGGTATGTGGAAGTTTTATGGTGAGGCTAAAGTTGATGGCAAAGTAGTATGCTCTGCTGAACTTATGTGCGCCAAAAGAAAACTATAAACTAAAACACACAGTTTTTAGCAAGTACTCCTTTCAATATATAATTTTAGAAAACAAATAACAGAGATCTTATGATTCATCCACAAGCGATTATTGAGCCAGGCGCAGTTATTGGTAAAAATGTTACTATTGGCCCTTGGACTCATATAGCAAGCAATGTAACCATTGGCGATAACTGTCATATTAGCTCGCATGTAGTGATTAATGGCCCCACTAAGCTCGGCCAGGGTAATCGTATTTTTCAATTTGCTAGTATTGGGGAAGATTGCCAAGACTTAAAATACGCAGGCGAGCCGACAGAACTTATTATTGGTGATAATAATACCTTTCGCGAGTGTTGTACTATTCATCGTGGCACACTACAAGATAATAGTTTAACCCAAATTGGGAGTAATAATTTATTTATGGCTTATACCCATATAGCACACGATTGCATGGTAGGTAATCATTGTATTATGGCTAATAATGCTTCAATTGCAGGGCATGTACACCTAGGTGACCACGTTATTCTAGGTGGCATGTCAGGTGTTCATCAATTTTGTCATGTCGGTGCACACAGTTTTATTGCTGCTAATGCTATTGTCTTAAAAGATGTCCCTGCTTATGTGATGGCGTCAGGGCACCCAGCTAAACCATTTGGCTTAAATAGTGAAGGATTAAAACGTCGTGGCTTTACAAGTGATACCATCTTATCAATTAAACGTGCATATAAAGAAATATATCGTAAAAAACAATCGGTTGACCAGGCATTACAAGCTATTTCTGAGCAAGGTTCGCCGTCATCTGCGCTTGAACTTTTTACCGATTCTATTAAAAACTCTACCCGTGGTATTATTCGTTAGACAGTGAGGCGCTAGACATTAGGCACTAAACACTAGGTTGTAATCTAGGTCTTAGTACCTAAGCTCTAGGACCTATAACCTAGGATCCAAACCGTGACACTTCCTGCTACACCTGAACATAACTTATCAGCTTCAACAATGACCACACCAACCTTCGCCATCGTTGTTGGTGAACACTCAGGCGACACCTTAGGTGCGGGCTTAATGGTAGCCTTAACAACACACTATCCTCATGCTAAATTTATTGGCATTGGCGGTGCTAAAATGGAAAAACTTGGTTTTGAAAGTTTATTTGCCATGGAAGAATTAGCAGTGATGGGAATTGTTGAGGTACTTGGGCGTATTAGACGCTTATTTGAAGTAAGAAAATCACTTGTTAACTATTTTACTGAGCACAAACCCGCTGTGTTTATTGGTATTGATGCACCCGACTTTAACATTGGTTTAGAACTGCGCTTAAAGCAGCAAGGGATAAAAACTGTGCATTATGTAAGTCCATCCGTTTGGGCATGGCGTGAAAATAGAGTTTTTAAAATAGCAAAAGCGACAGATATGGTACTATCGTTATTACCTTTTGAAAAAGCCTTCTATGACAAACATCAAGTACCTTGTACCTTTGTTGGTCACCCTTTGGCAGATGATATTCCAATGACCAGTGATAAAACCCAAGCTAGAATGGCGCTTAACCTTCCCCTTAATAATAAAATATTAGCGTTAATGCCCGGTAGCCGAGGAGGTGAATTATCCCGATTATTAGCTCCTTTTTTTCAAAGTGCACTGCAATTACAACAAGAAGACGAAAACTTACTTTTTATTGCCCCCATGATCAGCGAAAAGCGTGCAGCGCAATTTAACGCAATGAAAGAGCAACTCGCACCAGATTTGAAGGTGGTGTTGGTTATAGAACAAACACAAACAGTGATGGCAGCGAGCGATTGTTTATTAACGGCTTCAGGCACAGTTACTCTAGAAGCCGCCTTAATTAAAAGGCCAATGGTTATTTGTTATAAATTTAACTTTCTTACACACTTACTCGCAAAATGGTTGGTAAAATTACAGTGGTTCTCTTTACCTAACTTATTAGCTAACCAAGCTTTAGTGCCTGAGCTGCTGCAAGATGATGTTTGTCCAGCACAGATAGTGCCATTAGTTAAAGCGCGCTTATATCAAGACCAATCGCAGTTAAACGATACCTTTAACGCTATACACCAACAATTGAAGTGCGATGCCAGTAAACAAGCCGCTAATGCAGTCATTAACTTGTTGACCCCTTCAAATAGCGCTCATTAATTAAGTAAGATTTATCATGGCCAATAAAATTATTATTCCTGAGTTTGAATACCCTATTGCTTATTGTATTGCGGGTGTGGACGAAGTGGGTCGAGGCCCATTGGTTGGAGATGTTGTCACTGCCGCGGTTATTTTAGATCCCGACAGCCCAATTGAGGGGTTAAAAGACTCCAAGAAGTTATCTGAAAATAAACGCGCCATACTAAGTGATGAAATAAAAGAAAAGGCCGTTGCTTGGTCCATTGGCCGTGCTACTCCTGAAGAAATAGACACCTTAAATATCCTTCATGCCACCATGCTAGCGATGCAACGAGCGGTACAAGGTTTAACAGTGACCCCAGATTATGTTCTAGTTGACGGTAACCGTACACCAACCTTTGTTACTGAGCAAGGCAATATCGCTAGCCAAGCGGTTGTTAAAGGTGATGATCGTGTGCTAGAAATAAGTGCAGCGTCGATATTAGCTAAGGTTGCTCGTGACAATGAAATGATTGCCCTTGATACACTTCATCCACAATATGGCTTTGCCCAGCATAAAGGGTATCCAACCAAGCTACACCTAGAAAAAATAATTGAACATGGCGTATTGCCTTGTTATCGACAAAGCTTTAAACCCGTGGCTAGAGTCTTAGGTCGTTTACATGAGTGATGACGTGGCTGAAGTGATAACAACAGAACTCACGGTAACTGAGCCAAGCTTTATTCATTTGCGTGTACACAGTGATTACTCAATGTGTGATGGGCTGAAAAAAGTTAAGCCTATTATTGCAAAAGCGGCAGAGCACAATATGCCCGCAATTGCGTTAACCGATCAAACCAACCTTTGTGGCTTAGTCAAGTATTATCATGCAGCCCACGGTGCAGGTATAAAACCTATTATTGGTTGTGATTTTTGGGTACAAAGTGATGAACTAGGCAGTGAGCTTTTTCGCCTGGTGGTACTTGCCACTGATAATGTGGGTTATAAGAACTTAACCGAATTAATCTCTAAGGCTTATTTACGTGGCCATGTGCAAAATAAAGCGGTTATAAACAAACAATGGTTAGTAGAGTTTAAACAAGGGCTATTACTTTTATCGGGTGGTAGAGAAGGCGATATAGGTAAAGCGTTACTAAAAGGCAATAACACCTTAGTCAAGCAAATGGTGAGTTTTTATCAACAACATTTTCACGACAGCTTTTATCTAGAACTAATACGTACTGGCCGAACTGATGAAGAAAACTATCTTCATCTTGCTGTTGAGCTGGCAACATACTTTAACTTGCCGGTTGTTGCTACTAACGAAGTCGTGTTTCTTTCCCCCGAAGATTTTGACGCCCACGAAATTCGTGTTGCTATTCACGATGGTTATACCTTAGATGATAAGCGCCGCCCAAAACGCTACAGCGAACAGCAATATTTACGTTCAGCATCAGAAATGGCTGCGCTTTTTAGTGATATACCAGAAGCCCTTGCAAATACAGTAGAAATAGCCAAACGCTGCAATGTCACCGTTACCTTAGGTGAATACGTATTACCCGATTTTCCTACTCAGGGAATGCCCATCAATGACTACTTTATTAAAGTATCACAAGAAGGGCTTGAAAAACGCCTAAAGCAACTGTTTGATACCAATGCTGATAACTTTAGCGAAGTTCGAAAGCCTTATGATGAACGTTTAGCGGTAGAACTTGAAGTTGTTAATAACATGGGATTTCCTGGCTATTTCTTAATAGTAATGGAGTTTATTCAATGGAGTAAAGACAATAATATACCCGTTGGACCAGGCAGGGGATCTGGTGCGGGATCTTTAGTTGCTTATGCGTTAGATATTACCGATTTAGACCCGCTAGAATATGACTTACTCTTTGAGCGTTTCCTTAACCCTGAACGTGTTTCTATGCCCGACTTTGACATTGACTTTTGCATGGACAGGCGAGACGAAGTTATCGAACACGTGGCTGAGCTCTATGGTCGAGATGCCGTATCACAAATAATCACCTTTGGTACTATGGCCGCAAAAGCGGTAATTCGTGATGTAGGACGAGTGTT
The DNA here is from genome assembly GCF_056238625.1 of Colwellia sp. F1. Lineage (NCBI taxonomy): Bacteria > Pseudomonadati > Pseudomonadota > Gammaproteobacteria > Alteromonadales > Colwelliaceae > Colwellia > Colwellia sp. F1. The sequence goes on along the minus strand of NZ_JBWDLI010000003.1, from coordinate 54,073 downwards.
AGGTCACCCGTATGGGTTTGTTGACCGAATATCGAAACTTATCCCTGCAACGCCAGGGATGACTTTAGCGAAAGCATTTGAAGAAGAACCTAAATTACCTGAGGTTTATGCTCAAGATAGTGACGTAAAAGACCTGATTGATATGTGTCGAATATTAGAAGGAACGACGCGAAATGCAGGTAAACATGCGGGGGGAGTGGTTATTTCCCCTACCACCATCACTGATTTTGCGCCTCTTTACTGCGATGAAGAAGGTAAAAACCCGGTCACACAGTTTGACAAAAATGACGTAGAAGATGCTGGTTTAGTTAAGTTTGACTTCTTAGGGCTAAGAACGCTCACTATTTTGCAGTGGGCTATTGAAATTGCCGATGAAAAGCTATTGAAATCTGGCCAACAGGCCATTGATATTACTAAAATAGATTTGGCAGATAAAGCCAGCTTTAACTTGTTACTGTCTTCTCAAACTACGGCAGTGTTTCAGTTAGAGTCAAGCGGTATGAAATCGCTCATTGATAAACTTAAACCTGATTGCTTTGAAGATATTATTGCATTAGTTGCCTTATTTCGCCCAGGGCCATTACAATCAGGCATGGTTGATAACTTTATAGAGCGTAAACATGGCCGTGAAGAAGTCAGTTACCCCGACTCAACCTGGCAGCATGAAGACTTAAAGCCAGTATTAGAGCCAACTTACGGTATAATTTTATACCAAGAACAAGTCATGCAAATAGCACAAGTACTTGCCGGGTACTCCTTAGGCGAAGCAGACATGCTTCGCCGTGCTATGGGAAAGAAAAAACCAGAAGAAATGGCAAAGCAACGGGCGGGTTTTGAACAAGGGGCAATAAACCGAGGTATTAACGGTGAATTAGCCATTAAAATTTTTGACTTAGTAGAAAAATTTGCTGGCTACGGTTTTAATAAATCACACTCTGCTGCCTACGCGCTAGTGTCTTATCAAACATTATGGATGAAAGCCCATTATCCTGCGCCCTTTATGGCAGCAGTTATGTCAGCAGACATGGACAACACTGAAAAAATTGTTACGTTAGTCGATGAATGTAACAATATGAAAATTGATTTACTTCCGCCAGACGTGAACGCTGGTCAATATAAGTTTACAGTCAATGATAACAACCAAATTGTCTATGGTATTGGCGCAGTTAAAGGTGTTGGTGAAGGCCCCATTGAAGCAATCATTGCCGCCCGTCAAGCAGGTGGCCCCTTTAGAGACTTATTTGATTTTTGCGCGCGCTTAGACTTAAAGAAAACCAATAAACGAGTCTTAGAAAAACTAATAAAAGCTGGGGCAATGGACGCACTTGGTCCGACTTATAAATTAAGTAGTGATGGCAAAAACTTACCGCATCGCGCTGCTTTATTTGCAACCTTGCCAGAGGCAATTAAAGCCGCAGAGCAACATGCTAAAGCCGAGTCGTTAGGGCAAAATGACCTTTTTGGATTAATCAATGACGAAGAAGCCGACAGTCGCCAAACATTTAAAGAAGTAAAAAAATGGCCAGAAGAAGTGTGGCTTGATGGTGAAAAAGAAACATTAGGGCTGTATTTAACCGGACATCCAATTAACCGCTACTTAACAGAAATTAAAAAATACGCTACTGGTCGGTTAGTTAATATGCAACCAACAGGGCGAGACAAACAAGCGATAGCAGTGGGCTTAGTACTTGGTGTGCGGGTGATGGTTAACAAACGAGGTCGTCGCTGGGCATTGGTAACCCTTGATGATAAAAGTGCACGTATGGATATTCGCTTATTCCCTGATGACTATGACAAATTTTCAGAGCTGTTGGAAACAGATGCGATTTTAGTTTGTAGCGGACAGGTCAGCTTTGATGATTACTCTGGAGGTAATACAATGACCGCCCGAGATATTATGACCATAGCCGATGCTCGGGAAAACTATGTTACTTCACTTGACCTTCAAGTGAATAAAGCCAAGTTAGGGCATGGTTTTATTGAACAATTTACTCAAGTTCTCACGCCACATAAAGAAGGTACTTGTCCAGTGAGAGTATTTTACCAACGAGAAGAAGCTCGCGGCATGTTAGAACTTGGAGTACAATGGCGAGTATCGCCAACAGATACACTATTACACGACTTAAAAGAGTTGTTAGGTGAAGAGTGCGTCACTTTACAGTTTAAATAGTATAATGACTTTTATTTGCCTACAGACGTACTAATAGTTAAGCGTGTATAATCTTAGGTTCTTACGCCAATAGGAAAAGTTTTTAAAGGTAACATTTTAAAAGGCGAGCTTTTAAGTTAATATTTAAAGCACTACCTTTAAATAAGTCATTAAAATACTATTTAAAGTAACTAATTAAGAGTTATCGATTATAATGTCGGTAATAGAAGAAAATGAAGACCATTTTTAGGTGCAAAGCAGCATATGTCATTAAATTTTTTAGATTTTGAACAACCCATTGCCGAACTCGATGCAAAAATAGATGAGCTTGAACTGATTAATACAGGGCAAGAATTAGATCTTGATTTAGAAGAAAAAATCACTCAACTACGTGAACGAAACAAAGAACAAACCAAGAAAATTTTTGCTAATTTAGACCCTTGGCAAACAGCACGCATTGCTCGCCATCCACAGCGCCCTCATACTTTAGATTATTTACCTAGAATCTTTACTGAGTTTGATGAGTTAGCAGGTGATAGAGCCTATGCCGACGACAAAGCTATTGTTGGCGGAACTGCGCGTTTAGATGGCCGAGCTGTGATGGTTATTGGCCATGAGAAGGGCCGTTCTACAACAGAAAAAGTAAAGCGTAATTTTGGCATGCCTCGCCCAGAAGGTTACCGTAAAGCACTACGTTTAATGAAAATGGCAGAGCGCTTTAATATGCCAATTATTACTTTCATTGACACTCCGGGTGCTTATCCTGGTATTGGCGCAGAAGAGCGTGGGCAAAGTGAAGCTATTGCTACTAATTTAAAAGTAATGGCGCGCTTATCGGTGCCAATAATTTGTACTGTTATCGGTGAAGGTGGTTCAGGTGGTGCATTAGCTATCGGTGTTGGTGATAAAGTTAACATGTTAAAATACTCTACTTATTCAGTAATTTCACCCGAAGGGTGTGCCTCTATTTTGTGGAAAACAGCTGAAAAAGCACCTACTGCCGCAGAAGCCATGGGAATTACCGCAAAACGTATTAAAGAATTAGACTTGATCGACAGCGTTATTGAAGAGCCACTAGGCGGCGCGCATCGAGATATGGATGAAATGGGTGCAATGTTAAAGCAAGCGCTTAAAAGTGATTTAGCCGAGTTAGATCTTTTAGATAAAGCCGACTTAATTGAAAAGCGTTATGATAAATTAATGTCATTTGGTTATTGCTAAAACACCACACGTCAATACAGCACCTCTTTATATGCATTCTATCGAGTCAGCACTGCTTAGTGCGATTAGTCAACAGCCAACTTTACCTTTGGTTATTGCTTACAGCGGAGGTGTTGACTCGCAAGTATTATTGCAAGCCCTCGCATTACTCAAGCAAAAAAAACGAATTGCTAACCCTATTACAGTTTGCCATGTTAATCATGGCTTAAGTAATAATGCTAGCACTTGGGAAGCATTCGCACAGCAAGCTTGCCTTGAGCTTAACCTTCCTCTTACTGTCTGTCGGGTAAATATTCAGCCAAAAGCACAACAATCGCTAGAAGCGTTGGCACGTAATGCAAGGTATAACGCTTTACAAACGGTTTACCCTGAAAGCTCATTAATTATTACCGGACACCATGGCGATGATCAAGCCGAAACCTTTTTACTGGCCTTAAAACGAGGCTCAGGCTTAAAGGGCTTGTCAGCTATGTCGTTGCAAGCAAAATATGGTAAAGATGTATTAGTACGCCCACTGCTTAACATCTCCCGTGCTAGCATTGTTGATTATGCGATCGCTAATAATTTAGCTTGGGTGGAAGACGAGTCAAATAATGATTCTCGTTATGATAGAAACTTTCTCCGTAATGATATTCTGCCATTATTAACGAAACGCTGGCCTAGTATCGTCAGCACTATTAACCGCAGTAGCGAGCATTGCCGAGAAGGACAATTATTGCTTGATGAATTAGCCACAGAGGATTTAAAACGGTGCCAACTTAAAGAGAAAAGCTTAATTGTAAAAGACCTTGCAAGCTTATCTCAACAACGCTTTAATAACCTAATTCGCTATTTTTTAGCACAACATAATTGTTTAATGCCAAGCACGGAACAATTAGCGCAACTTTATCGACAACTCAATGCCGACAACGATAAAAACCCCGCTGTTAAAGTGGGAGAACATTACCTACGTCGTCATAAAGGGGGGCTATTCTTAACTACCGCGTATCATGATATTAGCCATTGGCATGCTTCGCTTGTGTTGCCAGAACTTGAGCACAATAAAAAGTCGAAAGTCATCTTGCCCGACCATTTAGGCACGCTATATATTGAGCACACCATGGCACCGAATACCCATAAAAACTCGCATACTATTGTGTTACCGCAAGCACATCAAGCCGTATCGATACGCTTTACGCACACTAACCCAAAATGTTTGCCTGACTACCGGCACCATTCACGCAGCTTAAAAAAAATACTGCAAGAGCTAGATATCCCCGTTTGGCAACGAAAACGTATCCCTTTTTTATATTACGATGACACGTTAGTGGCGGCAATCGGCTACTTTGTGTGCCAAGCATTTCTTCCCCAAGATACAGAGCCACGACTACTAGTGTGGCAGGCGTAAATAGAGAAGCAGCATAAGTTTCAAGTCACCATGACAGACACTAGGCAGCCAATCGTTGTCACTTGCAATCTTATTCCCACATCTAACTTGCTAAACCGACACGATTATTTCATTAAATGATGTGAAGCAGCAGCAGAAAACACAACATCGGTTGAACTGTTAAGTGCCGTTTCGGCCGAGTCTTGTACAACACCAATAATAAAACCAATAGCGACAACTTGCATAGCAATATCATTATTAATGCCAAATAAACCACAAGCCAGTGGGATTAATAATAATGAGCCACCGGCAACGCCTGATGCACCACAAGCTGATACTGAAGCAACAACTGACAATAATATTGCCGTACCAAAATCCACAGTAATCTGTAAACTGTTAGCCGCCGCAAGTGTTAACACGGTAATTGTGATAGCCGCGCCAGCCATGTTAATGGTTGCCCCTAAAGGAATTGAAACAGAATAAGTATCTTCGTGTAGCGCCAGTTTTTTACAAAGCGCCATATTCACAGGAATATTAGCTGCCGAGCTACGCGTGAAAAATGCAGTAATACCAGACTCTTTTAAACAAACAAATATTAACGGATAAGGGTTTTTCTTAATAATCAAAAAGGTGATCAGCGGGTTGACCACCAAGGCTATAATTAACATTGCGCCAATTAAAACCGCAACAAGGTGGCTGTACTCTGCAAGTGCAGAAAAGCCCGTAGTAGCAATGGTGTTAGCCACTAAACCAAAAATCCCAATAGGAGCAAACCGTATAACAAGACGGACAATACTGGCAATCGCTTCGCTAAAATCATGTACGGTGGTTTTAGTTTGTTCACTTGCATGTTTAAGCGAAAAGCCTAAACCAAGCCCCCATGCTAAAAGCGCAATAAAATTACCATTGGCAACCGCACTAACAGGGTTCTCTACTATTTTAAACGCTAAGGTTGTTAACACTTCCCCTAAACCTTGCGGTGGGTTTGCGCTTGCGCCAGCAATATCTAAAGTTAATGAGGTTGGAAATAGAAAACTTAATATGACTGCCACAAAAGCAGCGCAAAAAGTGCCGAGTAAATATAAACCTATAATTGGCTTTAACTTGGCATCGCTATTTATTTTTTGGTTGGCGATGCTTGCGGTCACCAAGACTAACACCAATATTGGCGCGACGGCTTTCAGTGCATTAACAAATAAACTACCAAGCAGAGAAAAAGATTTAGCCATTTCTGGAGCTAGTACCGCAAGCACTGTCCCTAATAGTATCGCAATAATGATTTGTGATACTAATCCTAGGGAATGTAGCTTGCTTAAAAAGATGTTTTTATTTTTGGGTGCCAAGACTGACATAGGTTTGCCTTATAATAATATTATTGTCAGGGTTTTTATCATTGCTATTACGCTTTGTCTATAGTTGGCGCTGATATTTAATGGCCAGCAGAGTATAGGTATTTTTACAAAATAAATAAAAATATAAGGTATAATAGCAGGGCAAAAAGTTAAACATAGTTTATCGCAATTTATCACTCATAAATGAGCATAGGATTAATAGTAGGAAATAGTATGCCTAATGAAAATGCATTAAAGCAACGCAGCAATAACAGTTGCGAACTTTGTACATCAACCAATAACCTTGTGGTTTACCCTGTACCCCCAACCAGTGATTTAAGCGCACAACAATGTGTGTATATTTGTCAAACATGCCAAAGTCAAATTGACGGTGAAAACCCGTTAGACATAAACCACTGGCGTTGTTTAAATGACAGTATGTGGAGCCAAGAGCCTGCTGTACAAGTAATGTCTTACCGTATGCTCCACAAGTTGTCATCGGAAAGTTGGGCGCAAGATGCGCTTGACATGATGTATATGGAAGATGAAGTAAAAACTTGGGCAGAGCAAGGTATTGCTGCCGAGCAACGTGAAGGACCAACCCGCGACAGCAACGGTACAGACCTACAAGATGGTGATGATGTTACCCTGATTAAAGACTTAAAAGTTAAAGGCGCTAATTTTACGGCAAAACAAGGTACTTTAGTGCGTGGCATTACATTAACCGACAACCCAGAGCATATTGAAGGTAAAGTGAATGGTACCCGTATCGTACTTGTGACAGCCTATTTAAAGAAGGCTTAACTGGCGTATATAGATGATTTGACTAAGGGCTTTATACAGCTCTATATACTAAGGCGAGAGCAAACAAGAAATAAAGTCTTGTTTGCTGTATTTCTTCATAAAGCTACCACTGCCATTCACTTAGCAATGCGCTTTGTTTGTCTTGGGTTACTTTATCGTTGTCCTAAGGGTTGAGTTATCATGTCAACCTTTCGCTTTTCCCAATTTGTAATGCTTGAGCAACACAAATAGCTGCGTGAGCATCATTCGCCGCGTATAAAATTTGGCTCTGTCTTAGTGGGTAGGCAGCCCAGTTTGATTTTTGTGCGCCTTTACCCAAGCGATAATTAAGCACCATGGCCACTGCAGCACGAGCACCAATACTATTTTTATCACCCGTTAAGCGCTGTAAAGTAAGCGATAAATCTTCAATATTGGCAATTGAAATATTGAGCTTGTTGCGTAGTGCTTTGTTATCGCCTTTAATACCAAAACCGACTTTTCTTATATTATCATTGGCGAGTATTTGCCTCGCGGCAGCAACGGCAACCGGAAATTGAGTTGGAAACAAATAGGCCTTAAACTCAGTGGCAAGTTGTATTAACGTTGGTCCTAAATTAACTTCATCTTTTTGAAAAAGTGGCTTACTTTCGGTATCAAAACCAAGACAAGTTGCTGTTGTTAACACAGTTAACGCTTGTGCAGCATCACGTTCATTTTCAATGATGGTAATATCATTTAGGCCAAGGCCAACATAAAGTGGTAGGGTATTTATTTCTTCCTTGGTAGGTCGGATCATTTTTATCCTTTGAGGGAAGGTTAAACAAGCAAGAAAGCTAAGCTCAAGCTGTCAATTTTTTGTTCTACAACCCAAGCTTAGTGACAGATTAAAGAGCTAAACTTGGGCTGACATTACCATAACAGCTGTACTGTTTACGCATAAAAAGCGTAAAATAAGAGCGAGCTGGTATTATTTATAAAACGCTTCTACAGCTCCTTTTAACTTTATTAGCAGCGGTTGTCCTCGTCGGTCTAACGCTTTAGGCGCAGCAATTTTAATCCAACCTTCACTAATACAGTATTCTTCAACATCATTACGCTCTTTACCGTTTAATCGAATGCCAATATTATGCTCAAAAACTTCTTCCACATGGTATGGGCTACGTGGGTTACCTGAAAGCCGGTCGGGTAAAGTAGGTAACGATTTTGTGTCGCTCATGTTAATAACCTAAATAATAAAAAAGTGACTTATTTTAGACAATATCTATTATTCGCTCAAGCGATTAATCATGGTTTCTTATTTGGTAAAATTTCGATGCTATAGCAAGTGATAAACAGCGATAATTAACATAGAATAGTCGCAACTCCCATTGCAATTAGTGAATTATGCGTCGCTCAAGCTACACGGAACAAGAAGTCACCACGTTAAACTGGAAGGCTTTTAAACTGATACTCCCTTATTTATTTGAGTTTAAAAAGCGTATTGCTTTCGCTTTTTGCTGTTTAGTATTAACAAAAATTGCCAGTGTTTACCTGCCTTTTATCTTAAAAGATATTGTTGATACCTTAGATACCAATGCTCCAGATACTATACAACCATTAGTTGTGCCTATTGGTTTAGTGCTGGCTTATGGTTTAGTGCGCTTGTCTATTGTGCTTTTTGCTGAAATTCGTGACACTTTGTTTGGCCGAGTTACCGAGCGAGCCATACGCCGTATTGGTTTAAATGTTTTTCGTCATTTACATCAGCTTGATTTAGATTTCCATTTAAACCGTCAAACGGGCGGGCTTTCTCGTGATATTGAACGCGGCACTTCAGGTATTAGTTTTTTAATGCGCTTTATGGTGTTTAATATTGTTCCCACCTTGCTTGAAATAGTCATGGTAGTTACTATTTTATTTATTAATTATGGCCTTTGGTTTGCTTTAATAACATTCGGCTCAATTGTTATCTATATTGCTTATTCAGTTTATGCAACTGAATTAAGAACGCGCTATGTTAGGGCGGTTAATAAAGCTGATTCATCGAGTAATACTCGTGCTATTGAAAGTTTACTAAATTATGAAACTGTAAAATATTTTACCAACGAAGACTATGAAGCACAGGCGTATGATCAACAGCTAAGTACATGGGAACAGGCAAAAATAAAAAATCGCTTGTCATTATTTGCCTTAAATGGCGGGCAAGCAATTATTATCGCGTTAGCAATGACAGCTATGTTAGCACTGGCTGCGGTACATGTAAGTGAAGGCATAATGACCCTTGGTGATTTTGTTTTAATCAATGCGTTTATGATGCAGCTTTTTATGCCACTTAATTTTTTGGGCTTTGTTTATCGGGAAATTAAAGGCTCGCTTGCCAATATTGAAAACTTATTTGGTTTGTTAGATAAGACACCTAAGGTGCAAGATCACGCACGAGCAACTGAGTTAATTGTCAGCCAGGCAGCGATTAACGTAAATAATATTCATTTTGCCTACAGTTCAGAGCGCCCAATCATTAAAGGGGTTAGCTTTACCATAAAGGGGGGTGACAAAGTAGCTATTGTCGGTGAAAGCGGTTCAGGAAAATCAACTTTAGTGAAGTTATTATTTCGCTTTTACGATGTTAGCTCAGGGAGTATTTGTATCGATCAGCAAAATATCAGTCAGTTAACGCAACACTCGTTACGCCAACATATTGGTATAGTGCCACAAGATACCGTATTGTTTAACGATACCCTATTCGCCAATGTCCATTATGGCAACCCTAAAGCAAGTACAGCACAAGTAATGCATGCAATAGAATTAGCGCATTTAACTAAGTTTATAAATAGCTTACCTGAAGGAATAGACACCAAAGTGGGTGAGCGAGGCTTAAAACTGTCTGGCGGTGAAAAACAGCGTGTTGCGATTGCACGCACCATTTTAAAAAATCCACATATATTGGTTTTTGATGAAGCTACTTCATCACTAGATAGTCAATCAGAACAAGCTATTTTAACGGCAATTAATGAAGTCACGAAAAATAGAACAAGCGTAGTAATTGCACATAGGTTATCGACCATTGTTGATAGTGATACTATTATTGTGATGAGCGAAGGTGAAATAATAGAGCAGGGCAGCCATCAAGAATTACTTACTTTACAAGGACAATATTGTAAAATGTGGCAACTACAACAGTCCATTAAATAAAATAATGGCTATACTTTAATTATGACAATTAATTACGCTCTGTTTAATACACCACAAGGTAGACTGCGCTTTATTATTTTATGTGCCGTTTATTTTTATTTTTACTTTTTTTCTTTTTCATCTGTCGGTAGTGAAATACAAAACCAGCATGGAGACAGTAGCAATATAAAAAATATTCAAGTAGTAACTGAGGAGTTTAGCCCGTATAGCTACCTAAAAGAAGGGAAGTTGGTAGGGGCGAGTACCGACGTTGTACGCGCGGTATTTGATAAACTTGACTATACCGCAAACATCCAAGTTTACCCTTGGCCTCGCGCTTATAAAATGGCATTAGAACAAAAAAACACTTTAATATACTCATTGGCTCGCTCAGAAGAAAGAGAATCTTTATTTCAGTGGGTGGGTAGTATTGTTCCAATACAAGCTTGTATTTTTTCACTCAAGAGTAACACCAACATAAAAATTAATTCACTTGAAGATTTTAAAAAATATACAATAACTACACACCTGCAAGGACGTTTAGCTGAAAGTTTAATTACCCGCGGGGTAGCAACTAAAGAGAAAATGAGACTCACAGTATCAATGACCGGTAATTTTTCAATGTTGTTAGCGGGCCGAATTGACTTAATTGCCAGTCCTAAAATATTTTTAGCGCAGCTTATTCGTAACCGCGGGTATCAAGTTAATAATATTGTTAAGGAAGAATATTGTTTTGCTACTGATAAATTGTACATGGCTTTTAGCCTTAATACGCCTAAAATAGTAGTAACGGAGTTTAAAGCAGCCTTAGCTGAGTTTAAACAAGAAGCGGACTTTGAGAAAATCATTAACCATTATTTGCATTAACCTTTATCAGCAGTAGGCATTGTTTAGCGAGCTCGTATTAATCAAGTTATTATCAGACTAACAGGCTTGATAATAAGTAAATACCATATAAATTAGCTACTATTCAGGATAAACTACGCCTTTATGCTTCTAGTGATGTTAACTAACTTATGCCCCTTAGTAAAATAAACCAAGACAAGATCTCAAGTGACCAGCTTCCCAATGAAATAAAGGCGACTAAACAATGGTTAGCAGAGGTCATCATTGGCCTCAATTTTTGTCCCTTTGCGAAAAAGGAATTTGTCAATAACACGATTCATTATCATGTTTCTTGTGATGACCAGGTGAAAACTGCCTTACATGAACTCATTGAACAGTGCCGTTATTTACAAGAACACGAGAAAATAGAAACAACATTGATCATTTATAATGAGGGCTTTCGTCGGTTTGAACATTATTTAGAATTAGTTGACTATGGCAATGACTTATTAGTTCAGTCTGGCTTTGAAGGCATTTTTCAATTAGCCAGCATGCATCCCGAATATTGTTTTGATGGTGAAGATTATGATGACAGTAGTAATTTTACCAATCGCTCACCTTATCCAGTTATTCATATTATCCGTGAAGCGAGTATGGCGCGAGTTCTAGCTGTTTATAATGAACCGGAAAAAATACCAGAAAACAATATTGCTTTGGCCAATAAAAAAGGCAGCTATTTTTTTCAACAAATATTGAAAAATATTCACATACAGTATCCTTTAACATAATAAAACAGCGTCTTTTATGTCTTACTCAGAACAATTTTTACTTATTGCTGTGGTACATTTGCTTGCTGTTGCAAGCCCAGGCCCTGACTTTGCAATTATTGTAAAGCAAAGTATTCGATATGATCGCCGTATTGCTATTTACACCAGTTTAGGTATTGCAACGGGCATTTTATTGCACTTAACCTATTCATTAGTGGGGATAGGGCTCATTATTGCCAGCGATGAGCGCTTATTTACTGTATTAAAATATATTGCAGCGAGTTACTTTTGCTATATTGCTTGGCATGGTTTGCGTGCGAAAAAACCAAAAGGCACTGGTGAGCTTCCAACGGAAAACACTAAGGTTACTAATAATATAACACCCTCAGCCAAAAATGCTTATTTTACAGGCTTTTTAATTAATGGTTTAAATGTTAAAGCGACTTTATTTTTTGTTAGCTTGTTTTCTGTGGTTATTATCCCGACAACCCCCTTTTTGATAAAACTGAGTTATGGACTTTACATGGCAATAGCTACAGCAGTTTGGTTCATTTTTTTATCTTATGTATTAACACACACTAGTGTCAGACAGCTTTTACAAGATAAAGCATATATAGTAGACAGAGTCATGGGGGGCGTTTTGTTATTACTTGCGGTGCAATTAATTGTAAGTGATTTAAGTTTTTAACACTGAGTTGAATCTACATTGTGTTTTATATACGGGTATAATATCCTGCGTTTCATTTTCTCACATTTATTTGTTTATGCTGCTATCTAACTTAGTCGCAAGGTATAGAAAATAACAATAAATAAATAATCAAAGGTATAGAAGGATCATTGTTTTGCCAGAAAAGATAACTATTGTGCAAGTAGGGGGTAATATTGAAAGTGCCCTTAAAGGTGACTACCAAATTGATATCAAAGCCATTTTAACAGAAGCATGGCAACAAACATTAAAATCAAGAATATCTATGAACGTCGGTTTGTTGTTTTCATTATTACTGGGCATGCTTGTATCGTTTATCGGAAGTAGTTACCTCGGGGGGATTGAAGCGGTAATAGCCGACCCTCAAGCAAGCATGTTACTCAAAGTTGTTGTAACAATCGCTGTATGGCCTTTTATTGGCGGTGTTGAAATGATGGGCGTGTTACACGCTGTAGGGTTAAAAACGAATGCGAAAATGACATTCTCTTTTTTACAACGCGCGAGTTGGGTTGTGTTATGTGCCTTATTTACCTCAGTATTAATTAGTATAGGTTTTCAGTTGTTAGTTTTGCCAGGTATTTTTTTAGCCGTTACTTTATCGCTGACTATTCCTTTAGTTATTGAGAAAAAGATGACGCCAATGCGTGCAATAACGTTATCAATTCAAGCATTACGGTTTAAATTTTTGTCGTTGTTCTTTATTTATTTATTCTTATTTATATCGATGATTGTTTTGTTTATTCCTTTAGCGCTTTTACTAGAAACAAGCTTTGCGCCCTTAGGTATTATTATTTTGTTGGTTGGTTTTTCATTTATTGCCCCCCTTTATTATAATGTTAAAGGAATTATATACCGTGAAATATTTGGTGTTAGTTTAGCAACTAATAAAAGCCTTGGTATAAAACCGACTTCAGATGGCACGACGCCAAGTAAAGTTAGCTCTGATTCAGATGACACGTTTTCAGCTTAAATATAATTAATAATGGACTCTTTATGAAAAGCTCACTAGGAATAAATGCGGTAATATTTTTAATTTTACTCACCGCGTTGTTAGCCCCTTTTACTTTCTTAAAACCAACTGTCGACGAAGATACGCTTGAGCAGTTACCAAGTGATAAAGTTTCACGTAAAACATCGCCTAATACTGCGTTAAATCAGCAGAAAAAAGTTGCCATAACCAAAGTTAAAGCGCCAGAAAAACCTCTGCACAATGTGCAATTACCTGACTTTGCTAATACTGTTAATGTACAGGCTAAAAAGAAGAAGTTTTTTAATTTCCTTAAACCTGCTGTGATAAAAAAAAATAACCAGTTATTAGCAACGCGACAAAAGATTAATACGTGGCTTGAGCATGTTTCTTTAGAACTGCCTTTAACCGAGCAAGAGCATAAAGAATTAAGCGCCTTAGTTAAACGCTACCGTGTTAATAAAAACAGTTCAATTTTGGCACAGTTAAATGCGCTGCTATTACGCGTAGACATTATTCCAATGCCGTTAGTGTTGGTGCAAGCGGCTAATGAGTCTGCTTGGGGAACGTCGCGATTTTCTCGAATCGGACTTAACTTCTTTGGTATTTGGTGCTACCAAAAAGGGTGCGGCATGGTACCGAATGGCAGAAACGAAGGGGCTAAACATGAAGTCGCTGCATTTCAAAGTGTAAATGAAGCAGTAACGAGTTACTTTGACAATATTAACTCCCATAATGCTTATCGCGTTTTTCGTTCAATTCGGTTTGAATTAAGATCACAAGAGCAACCTCTACACCCAGAAATTTTAGCAACAGGCTTGTTACCTTATTCTGAGCGTGGCGCAGACTATGTGGTAGACCTCACCACTATGCTTAGACAAAACCAGCACTATTTTCTTGAGTGAGCAAGCAGTAAATTTATAGTTGAATTTTGCAAAATAAAGTATAAATTTGCTGACTAATCGCGTATTATTTCTTTTTAATCTCTATTAAAGCTAAGTTTACTTAGTCACAAGCGATGAACTTATATACGCTACTTCAGTCTTCAGTATGCCGGTATGCCTTTTTTCGGTACTGCATCGCTTTATTCACTGTACTCGTTTTATTAACTGCTAGTAGTGTTGCAGAGATTAATAACTCTGATGATATCGTAAGTTTTGACAGCGTTATTGTTCAATCGTCAATAGATAATAGCGAAGCTAACGATCAACCCTCAGATTCGCTATTAATACTCGCACCTATTTATCAAAGTCATATATTTCAGGCACTGCGAACATTTACGCAAGCAATTCTACTTTTTACTACAACGCACTTTGTCAGTAGCCCTAGAGCCCCACCCATTTTGTAACTCATACGTTGCCGTATAAAAATGCTTTTGTTGTCAATAGTTTGCCAACAACGCTATCTTTGCGGCCATAATTTGTACATTCAGTCTGAAGCTATCTATTTAATTAAATAACTAAGCGTAGCTTGTAGTGCGCAATAGTGATGAGTGCTTTGTGTTTTAAAAGTAGTTAACGGCAGGCTTTACCAGCACTAAATGTTTGAGGTTATTATGAAAAAACTATCACTGATTGATATAGACAAAATAGATAAAATTGCAAGTCCCGAGCAATTACAAGAAATTAATATGCACTCACCCGCAATGAGTATTTTTACGGATTTTCATCTTAATAAACCGTTGCTTATTGACTCGAGCACTTTAGCGACAGATGCGATAAAACTGATGTTAAAAGAGCACGTGCATATGAAAATTGTTGTCACGCCTGAGGAAAACTTTCTTGGGGTAATTAGCAGCAATGAAGTGAGTGAACAAAATATTATGGCAAAAATTGCACAGGGCTTTACCCGTGAAGACTTATTAGTGTCTGACGTTATGATCGCTCGCGCTGCGTTGCATGCCTTTAGTTTTGAAGCACTCAAAAAGGCAACAGTAAGTGATGTTATCGATGCGTTAAAATACTACAAAGTTCGGCATTGTTTGGTGATAGATCACGAGCATAACCATATTCGCGGTGTGATTTCTTCTAGCGATTTGGCTAGAAAATTAAAACTACCCGTTATCATTGATTTATCAACGTCTTTTAGCAAAATATTTAATTCTATTAGCGATTAATCATACTCAACTTAACTACAACTGAGTGGGTGTTAACCTTAATGCCTGCTCAGTATTTTCAATTTTTTTATGTTACCGAGGCACAACTTATGAAAAGAGTACTGCTAAGTGTCATGCTTAGCTTTTTTGGGACTTCCCCAGCACTGGCAAGCGATACAAGTGTTAATCATTTAAATATGACGAGTTCAACATTAGGTATTGCAGCATTGGCAATATTTGCATTTGCTTATATCTTGGTGATTGCTGAAGAGTTTATTCATTTACGAAAGTCAAAACCGGTCATATTAGCGGCTGGCATTATTTGGATTTTTACCGCTTTACTCGCTAAAAATTCTGCCAATGGGCAGGCACTCTTAGCGCATGCGCTAAACCATAATTTGCTAGAATATTCCGCATTGTTACTGTTTTTACTAACAGCAATGATTTATGTCAATGCCATGACAGAAAGAAATGTATTTGAAGCGTTAAGGGCTTGGTTGATTAAACGCGGCTTTAATTATAGGAAACTTTTTTGGATCACAGGTTTTCTTGCCTTTTTTATCTCACCCATAGCAGATAACTTAACTACTGCACTATTAATGGGGGCGGTGGTTTTAGCCGTTGGCTCAGACAAACCTAAATTTGTTTCTCTTGCTTTTATTAATATTGTTGTTGCGGCAAATGCTGGTGGAGCTTTTAGCCCGTTTGGTGATATTACCACGCTCATGGTTTGGCAGTCGGGTAATGTGCACTTCTTTGGTTTTTTTGCTTTGTTTTTGCCAGCGTTAGTGAACTTTCTTGTGCCTGCCTTGATTATGAGTGTTGCCGTGCCGAAGGAAACACCAGAATCTACTGCTGAATCGGTGTCTTTAAAGCAAGGAGCCCTTGTGATTTGCTTACTGTTTTTAGCGACTATTGTCACTGCCGTGTCGTTTGAGCAGTTACTTCATTTACCCCCCTTTTTAGGCATGATGACAGGTTTGTCGTATTTGCTTTTTTACTCATACTATTTAAAGCTGAGTTCACATAGTAAACACAGTGAAATTAGTGAATTTAATATTTTTAATGAAGTGTCGAAAGCCGAGTGGGACACCTTGTTGTTTTTCTTTGGAGTTATTTTTTGTGTTGGTGGTTTAGGTGCTATAGGGTATTTGGCTGGTGTATCGCACTTTTTATATGAAGGTTTGGGCGCAACGAATGCTAATATTATAGCGGGTTTGCTTTCGGCTGTTGTTGATAATATCCCAGTCATGTTTGCTATTTTAACCATGAACCCAAACATGGACACTTTTCAGTGGTTATTGGTTACCATCACTGCAGGAGTTGGTGGTAGTTTACTTTCGGTTGGCTCTGCTGCTGGTGTTGCCTTAATGGGCCAATCTAAGGGTATGTATAGCTTTTTTAGCCACTTAAAGTGGAGTTGGGCTATTGCTATGGGTTATGCTTTAAGTATTTATGTACATTTTCTTATCAATAGTTAATGACAAAAGTATCATTACCAGGGCTTGTTAAAGTAAATAGCGTAATTTAATTGCGTTATTTACTTATAATGGTTTACTTCCCCATGATTAACCTATATAGTCTCTGCGTTATCTACTCTCCTCTCGTTTATATAACAGGTTACCTTCTACGGTTTTCCATGTTTTGTCTTACCTTTCACAGTTAGCCATCACTCAAATTATCAAGCTTTAATTATTGTCTGAGTTATCGAGATCAATTCTCGAATTGAGTTGATATTATCGCCACTTGATTAAATTAATATCATAGTTAGCTATAGGCTAATTAAAAATATCTTTATCAACTTGGCTGTCAAATATCTAGAAGTTTTCACACAATGATAGAGCTTTTATTATTAATGCGTTCAACGCAAATTAAAAGAGTTTTATTATGTCTTATACATATAACGGAATGATTTATTCAATTAAATCACCAGTACAATCTATTTCAGTTAACAAAAACAACATTGTTGTTACTGATCAAAATGGTCCAACATTAATTAAGTTTACGAATGTAAGCGATTCAAAATGTTTTTTAGCGTGGGTTTATAATACTTCATTATAAATTTTAATTAATGGTGAAAGCTCGTCACTAATAACGAACCAATAACAGTATGGGCAAAACCCTAAACCACACGACTAAAAAAGCCTAAAACAAAACTTGTTTTAGGCTTTTCTCTTTCTGTTATGGTAGTTATTACACCGTACTTTTCATGCAGTGCTATCTCAGGTAACTTGTCCCATTAAGCGCTTAACACTTAGCTACTTATTTTTGCGCTTAACCATTGATTAAAAAACATATATTATTTCCTTTAACTTTGCTATTTTTTATATAATATTAATTCAATCTGTAGGCTTTAGGGGCAAGTATGCATCATTTAAATGATCAACAATTATTAAAGAATAGCTCATATATTAATGGCAACTGGCATAGTAGCGTTGATAAAATAGCCGTGATTAATCCCGCAACGGGGAAAACCGTTGCTCAGGTCAGTAATGCTGGTGTTACTGAAGCAGAATTAGCAGTAACAGCGGCAAAAAATGCTTTTAAAGCGTGGTCAGCAAAATCAGCCAATGAACGTGCTACTCTGTTACGCAGCTGGTTTGATCTCATGCTGGCGAATCAAGATGATTTAGGGCGTATTTTAACCTTAGAGCAAGGTAAGCCTTTAGCCGAGGCCAAAGGTGAAATAGCCTATGGTGCAGCTTTTATTGAATGGTTTGCTGAAGAGGGCAAACGTGTTTATGGTGACACCATTCCAGCGCCATCAGGTGATAAACGCATAATTGTAATAAAACAGCCTATTGGTGTTGTTGCAGCAATAACGCCTTGGAACTTCCCAAACGCAATGATAGCCCGAAAAGCTGCTGCTGCACTTGCTTCAGGTTGTACTTTTGTTGTTCGCCCAGCCACTCAAACGCCGTTATCGGCACTTGCAATGGCAGAGCTTGCCGAGCGTGCTGGCATTCCTGCCGGTGTTTTTAATGTTATTGTTGGCGATGATGCCCAAGGCATTGGAAAGGTGTTAACAGAGCACAAAGATATTGCTAAATTTACGTTTACAGGCTCTACCAAGGTGGGCAAGTCACTTATTAAACAATGTGCTTCCACGGTTAAAAAAGTGTCTATGGAACTCGGCGGTAATGCGCCTTTTATTGTCTTTGATGATGCCGACATTGACGCCGCTGTTGCGGGTGCTTTAGCGTCTAAATATAGAAATGCAGGACAAACCTGTGTGTGTACTAACCGTATTTTGGTGCAAGCAGGGGTGTTACAAGAGTTTACTGCAAAATTTATTGCAGCAGTGAAAGGTTTATCGGTAGGTAATGGTTTAGATGAAGGTGTTACTATTGGCCCGATGATCACCGCGCAAGCAGTGAGCGAGGTAAAAAAATTAGTCGCCGATTCTGTTAGCCAAGGTGCCCAACTTGTGTTGGGTACTACGGAGTCCTCAACAGCAGAAAAATCGCTTGGTGAAAACTTCTTAGCGCCTACCATACTCAGTAACGTCACTAACAATATGCCAATAGCACAAAATGAAATTTTTGGTCCTGTTTCCCCTATTATTAGTTTCAAAGAAGAAGATGAAGCTATCGCGTTAGCTAATGATACTGAATTTGGTCTTGCTTCTTACTTTTATGCTCGTGACATAGGCCGAATATGGCGGGTTGCTGAAGGTTTAACTTTTGGGATGGTCGGTATTAATGAAAGTATGATTTCTAATGCAGCAGCCCCTTTTGGCGGCGTGAAACAGTCAGGTAATGGTCGTGAGGGCTCTAAGTATGGCTTGGCTGATTACTTAGAAATTAAATATTTGTGTATGGGCGGCTTAGACAAATAATAGCAAGCAAACACAGGGTGAGAGTGTAAGCGCAAAAAAACGGCGACTTTATAATGAAGTTTTATCAAGTCGCCGTTTTGTTAGTTTGCCTTAGTCAGCTTGTACTTAACTAAAGTGTGCTTTAGTAAGTGTTAACACTTTTAATGTGTTTGATGCGCCAACGGTTTCCATAAGATCACCGTGGGTCAAAATAACTTTATCGCCAACAGACAACTCAGAGTTTTTACACACTATTTTCAAAATATCATCACTTAATGCTTCATCTGTACTGTTAGTTGAATCAAAAGCAATTGGGTAAACGCCACGGTAAATAGCCGTTTTATTTAAGGTTTTTGAATGACGTGATAATGAGTAAATAGGTAAGCCAGAAGTGATGCGAGACATTAATTTACTTGTATGGCCTGACTCTGTCAGTGCTATAATAGCGGTAACACCGTTTAGGTGATTAGCTGCATACATAGCAGATAAAGCCACTGTTTCAGAGATTTCATCGAAGGTTAAATCCATTCTATGATTAGAAATATTGACCGAGCGATGTTTTTCAGCGCCATGACAAACACTGGCCATTGCAGTAACTGTTTCAACAGGGTATTTACCCGCAGCCGTTTCTGCACTTAGCATTACTGCATCAGTACCGTCTAATACAGCGTTAGCAACATCCATTACTTCTGCACGCGTAGGCATTGGTTGCTCTATCATAGTTTCCATCATTTGAGTTGCTGTAATTACAACACGGTTTAAACGACGAGAGCGGGCGATAATGTGCTTTTGTTTACCAACAAGCTCGGCATCACCAATTTCAACGCCTAAATCACCACGCGCAACCATCACAACATCAGACGCTAAAATGATACCGTCAAGCACTTCGTCGTCATTAACGGCTTCAGCTCGTTCAATTTTTGAAACTAAACGAGCATCACAACCTGCTTCTTGCGCTAATAAACGCGCTTCACGCATGTCTGCAGCATCACGTGGGAAAGATACGGCTAAAAAGTCAACATTCATTTTGGCTGCTAATTTTATATCTTCTTTATCTTTAGCGGTTAATGCAGGGGCTGTTAAACCACCGCCTTGACGATTTATCCCTTTATTATTAGATAAAGGACCACCCACAGTAACTTCAGTAAAGACAGAGCTATCACTCGTAGATAATACTTTAAGTTGTACGCGGCCATCGTCAAGTAATAAAATATCACCCTTAGAAACATCTTGTACTAATTTTTTATAGTCAATCCCCACTTTTTCTTGGCAACCTTGGCCTTTTTCTAAGTTGGCATCTAGTTCAAATTTGTCACCAATTGCAAGTGTTATCGGGCCGTCTTTAAATGTTGAAATACGAATTTTAGGGCCTTGTAAATCACCTAATATACCAACATAGATACCTAATTCTTTTGCAGCTTCACGTACGTTATTTGCTCTATCGATATGATCTTGAGGTACGCCGTGAGAAAAATTAAGTCTTACAACGTTTACACCCGCAGCAAGTACTGCTTTTAATACGTCTTTGTCATCAGTTGCTGGACCAAGGGTAGCAACAATTTTCGTTCTTCTAGGCATTTTAATCCTTAACTTTTTTAATGTGTCTAATGATCATCGGTTTAAATACTTGGTTTACAATTTATACCTGTTTGCATGTTATTGCGCGGTTATTTTCGCTTTATACTTAACACGTAGGTAAACAGGTGTTGTTAATTTTATTGGCATAGTGCTAATGCTAATCTTTACGTTCGAAACGTGAGCTTCTTAAACTGTCTTTGACTTTCTTTAAGTTATCTCTAAATTTACTACCACGCCTTAAAGTAAAGCCCGTTGCTAGGACATCAACTAACGCCAATTGCGCAATCCTTGAAGACATAGGCATGTAAAGGTCGGTATCTTCAGCAACATCAACCGATAAAACAATACTGCACTCTTTTGCTAGCGGTGTACCATTAGTGGTGATACCAATAACAGTAGCATCATTTTCTTTTGCTAAGCTAGCCACCTCAACTAATGACTTTGTTCTGCCTGTATGTGATATAACAATAACAACATCACCTTGACGGCTATTTATAGCACTCATTCGTTGCATTAATATGTCATCGAAATAGACAACAGGAACATTGAAGCGAAAAAACTTATTTTGCGCATCATGGGCAACAATGGCTGAGGCACCTAAGCCAAAAAAAGATATTTTATTTGCTTGCGTTAGTACATCCACAGAGCGGTTGATCAAACTAGGATCTAAACTTTTGCGTGCTAACTCAAGACTAGCCATGGTTGATTCAAAAATTTTATCTGTATATTCATCAGCCGTATCACTCTCATCAACGTGACGATTAACATAAGGAGTACCATTGGCTAAACTTTGTGCTAAATGCAGTTTAAAATCAGGGTAACCCTTGGTGTCTAACCGACGACAAAAACGATTAACCGTTGGCTCACTGATGTTAGCTTGTTTTGCGAGTGCCGCTATACTTGAATGAATAACAGTACTTGGCGAAGCTAATATAACCTCAGCAACTTTTCGTTCCGACT
This sequence comes from Colwellia sp. F1, assembly GCF_056238625.1. Lineage (NCBI taxonomy): Bacteria > Pseudomonadati > Pseudomonadota > Gammaproteobacteria > Alteromonadales > Colwelliaceae > Colwellia > Colwellia sp. F1. The sequence continues at coordinate 32,355 of NZ_JBWDLI010000003.1, read as the reverse complement.
TACTCAGAAGATCCAGTTCGTTAGTGATCTTTTCTAATATATTCATTATTTTGTGACCCTAGCTCTACTTAATTATTAGCCAAATCGTTGGCGTGTAACATTGATGTTCAATAACCAATAATAGCTACTGTTTTGTTACCGCATTTAATTACTGTAATTTGTTTTCTATAAAAATGACGTAAAAAATGAAATTTTATTTCATAAACTAAGGCTAATATAATGTAAAACACAGGGTCTTTGCAAATACTTAATCGGTAAATATGGTTTTAGTTTAGCATTCCATAACAAAATAAGCCCATATAAACAAAATATACATTTGCTTTATTGTATTTCTTAGTCTTTTAAGGGATTTTATTGATAATATGTAGTAAAATTACAAAAAGTACTTTACTGATCTAGACTCAAGCGCTAGATTAGCACTATATGTAGTTAAGTTACAAAGCTACTGTTTTATTGTTATTATGTATCAGTCTTTACTGATAAGGGTGAATAATAATATTTATCTTTATTAGTCAAGTGATAATTTTTAACAACATTATATATTCAGGTTTAAGGCCAATGAGTATATTCAGATAGGAGGCCAGAGAGAGTTATGAACAAATCAAATTGTCAACTTGCTAGTGAAATCGTTATTTTTGGTGCTTTAGGTGATTTATCTCGTCGTAAGTTATTACCCGCGTTATATCAACTGGAAGCGTGTGGATTAATTAACGAAGAAAGCCGTATTGTTGGTGTTGCTCGCCAAGCCCAGAGTGTAGAAGAATTTACAGCGTTTGTTTTAGAAAACGTTAAAGAGTTTGTAGTAGAAACAATTGATGAAGCTGTTTTAGCGCGTTTTCTTGCGCGTTTAGTTTATCAAAAGCTTGATATGAAAGAAGTCAGTGCGTATGAGAATTTAGCACAAACATTATCAACAGGCCATAATACACGCATTTATTACTTTTCAACCCCTCCGGCTATCTACGGTGATATTTGTGATGGCTTAAACCATGCTTCACTTATTACTGATAAAGACCGAGTAGTAATGGAAAAGCCTATTGGCCACTGTTTAGAGTCATCAAAAGTAATTAATGACCAAGTATCTCGCTTTTTTAGTGAAAACCAAATCTACCGTATCGACCATTATCTAGGTAAGGAAACGGTGTTAAACTTATTAGTATTGCGTTTTGCTAATTCCTTATTTACCACTAACTGGGACCGTAACAGTATTGATCATGTACAAATAACCGTTGCCGAAAGTGTTGGTATAGAAGGGCGTTGGGGTTTTTATGATGAAGCCGGGCAAATGCGCGATATGATTCAAAATCACTTATTACAAATACTATCACTATTAGCAATGGAGCCCCCCGCAGACTTAAGCGCAGAAAGCATTCGCGCAGAAAAACTCAAAGCGGTTAAAGCGCTTTCACCCATTGACCGTACAAATGTTAAAGACAAAACAGTGCGAGGCCAATACGCTGACGGTTATTTAAATGGTGTGGCTGTTCCGGGTTATTTAAATGAAGAAGGTGCTAACACTAACAGTAAAACTGAAACTTTTGTTGCCATTAAAGCTGAAATTGATAACTGGCGATGGAAAGGCGTACCGTTTTACTTAAGAACCGGTAAACGTATGCCGCTTAAGCACAGCGAAATAGTGGTTCATTTTAAAGAACAACCACATAATATTTTTAAAGACAGCTACAGTGACTTACCCGCTAATAAATTAACTATTCGTTTGCAGCCTGATGAAGGGGTTGAATTACAAATGATGAACAAAATTCCGGGTATTGCCTCACAAATGCATATTCAAGAAAACAAACTCGACTTAAGCTTTGACGATAGATATAAAGATCAAAGAGTTATTGACGCTTATGAGCGCTTAATGCTTGAAGTGCTTAATGGTAACCAATCATTATTTGTAAGCCGTGACGAAGTTGAAGCTGCTTGGACTTGGGCAGACAGTATTATAGATGCATGGAAATCAACAAATGAGGCACCCAGACCTTACGCAGCCGGTTCTTGGGGACCTGTTTCTTCTATTTCTTTAATTGCGCGCGATGATCGCCAGTGGGTTGAATAACAATGTATAAATTAAATGATTTTGAAAGCAAAGAACTATTAGACGAAGCGTTAGCAGAAAATGTTAGCCAAATATTACAAACAGCCATTTCGGCACGTGGTAAAGCAAGTATTGCTGTTTCTGGTGGCTCTACACCAAAAGGCTTTTTTAAAGCGCTGTCTAACAAAGATATTGACTGGAAAAAAGTAACGATTACTTTAGCGGATGAACGTTGGGTTGATATTAATTCAAACGATAGTAATACCCGTTTAGTGCATGAAAATCTTTTAGTAAATAAAGCATCTTCAGCCAAATTTTTCCACTTAAAACAAGGGGAAACATTATCTAAAGAGACATTAGTTGACCTTAACCTAGCTGCTGATAATGCTTTACTGCCATTAGATGTCACTATTTTAGGGATGGGCGAAGATGGACATACTGCTTCCCTTTTTCCTTGTAGCGCTCAAATACAACAAGGTTTAGATGTAAACAATGCTAATCCATTATTGAAAGTAGAGCCAACCACAGCGCCGCACCAGCGTATAACATTTAGCTTTGCGGCATTAAAAGAAAGTAAAAACATCTTTTTACACCTAAGCGGTGACAATAAAAAACAAGTGTTAACGCAAGCACTTAGTGATAACAATATTTTTGAAATGCCTATAAGAGCCTTCTTACAAGGGGATGATATTGATACCCAAGTTTATTGGGCTCCGTAAATAGTAAACCTATAATAACAACAATAAAAAATAATAGATTATCTAAAACCATCAAAAATAGAATTTGAGAAACATTATGAAACAAGAAATTATAGATATTACCGAGCGTATAATCGCTCGAAGTGCAGACACACGAAAAGAGTACTTGGCAAATATAGCCGCAGCAAAATCAGAAACAGTTCACCGTGCAAGTCTATCATGCGGTAACTTAGCACATGGCTTTGCTGCTTGTGGAAAAGACGATAAACAAGCCGTTAAAGGGTTAACCCATTCAGACATCGCCATTGTTTCAGCATATAACGACATGTTAAGTGCGCATCAACCGTATGAAACCTATCCGCAAATTATTAAAGAAGCGGTTAAATCAGCTGGTGGCGTTGCCCAGTTTGCTGCGGGTGTTCCAGCAATGTGTGATGGTGTAACACAAGGTCAACCGGGTATGGATTTAAGCTTAATGAGCCGCGATGTTATTGCGATGGCTTCATCTATTGGTTTATCTCATAACATGTTTGATGGCGCGTTAATGATGGGTATTTGTGACAAAATAGTCCCAGGCCTATTAATATCTAGCTTTACCTTTGGTCACTTACCTACAGTATTTGTACCAGCTGGACCAATGCCATCGGGTATTCCAAATAAAGAAAAAGCCCGTGTACGCCAGCAATATGCACAAGGTGAAGTAGATGAAACTATTTTACTAGAGGCAGAATCAGCCTCTTACCATGCACCAGGTACTTGTACTTTTTTTGGTACCGCAAACTCTAATCAGCTTGTTGTTGAAGTCATGGGCTTACATTTACCCGGTGCTTCGTTTATTCCACCAAACACACCATTACGTGAAGAACTAACTAAAGCTGCATCGCGCCAAGTCACGCGTTTAACACAACAGTCGGGCAATTATATGCCTGTTGGACAAATGGTTGATGAACGCTCTATCGTTAATGCCATTGTTGCTTTATTGGCAACAGGTGGCTCAACTAACTTAACCATGCACATAATCGCTTTTGCCCGTGCAGCTGGCATTATTGTCAACTTTCAAGACTTTAATGACTTGTCACACGTGGTACCGTTAATTACAAAAATTTATCCTAACGGCCACGCTGATATTAATCACTTCCAAGAAGCGGGTGGCATGGCATTACTATTTAAAGAACTGCTTAATGCAGGTTTATTAAATGAAGATGTAGAAACCGTTTGTGGCCGTGGTTTAACACGCTATACCCAAAAGCCGATATTAGATAATGGCGAGCTGAAATGGGTTGACTGTGTGGAAAAATCACTTGATGAAAATGTTATTGCTACCGTTGAAAAACCCTTTAAAGTGGATGGCGGTTTAAAAACCTTAAAGGGTAACTTAGGCACGTCTGTGTTGAAAACATCGGCCTTAACCGAAGGCCACTTGGTTATTAGAGCACCTGCGGTAGTATTTGAAGACCAACATGAATTACAAGCGGCATTTGACAATGGCGAATTAGAAAAAGACTTTATTGCGGTTGTACGTTTTCAAGGTCCTAAGGCCCGTGGAATGCCAGAATTACATAAGTTAACACCGCCACTGGGCGTGTTACAAGATAAAGGCTTTAAAGTTGCCTTAGTCACAGATGGCCGTATGTCTGGCGCGTCAGGTAAAGTGCCTGCAGCTATTCATTTATGTCCAGAAGCCTTAGATGGCGGCTTGATCGCTAAAGTTAAAAATGGCGATATGATTAATTTAAACGGTGAAACAGGCGAGCTAACATTACTGGTAGATGAGCAAGAACTAGCGGCTCGTGAAAATTCACACTTTAATGTTAACGGACATCATCAAGGTATGGGACGTGAACTCTTCGGCTTTATGCGTCGCAACTTAAGCTCTGCAGAAACCGGCGCATGTTCACTTTTTGATAATAAATAACACCAACGGGTATCCGTTGTACCATTAAACAATTGCTCTGGTTGAGCCTTCACTGTTAACCAGGGCATAGTTTAACCATTACGCACCAAGTATATTTAAAATAAAACAACATAGAGGATTTATGACAACATTAAAAAATTGGCAGATCATGCCAAAAGAGCTTTTCGCGATGGGGCCTATTGTTCCTGTTTTAGTGGTTGATAAAGTAGAAGACGCTCTGCCAATAGCTGAAGCACTTTTAACAGCAGGTATTAAAGTGTTAGAAGTAACATTACGTACGCCTGCAGCGCTAGACGTTGTTAGTGCTATTGCTAAAGAGTTACCTGAAGCCATTGTTGGTACAGGTACTGTGACGAACCGTCATCAATTACAACAGTCTGTTGATGCAGGTGCTAAATTTGCAATAAGCCCTGGTTTAACAACGGATTTATTGAAAGCGGGTAATGAAAGTAGCATTGCATTAATTCCAGGTATTTCTTCAATTTCAGACTTGATGACTGCATCGGACCTTGGTTATGACCATTTGAAATTTTTCCCTGCTGAAGCCTCAGGTGGTGTTAACGCAATTAAATCAATTGGTGGCCCATTCCCACACATTACCTTCTGCCCAACAGGTGGTATCAACTTGAATAATATTCGTGATTATTTAGCGCTACCTAATGTTGCTTGTTGTGGTGGTTCTTGGTTAGTACCTAATCAAGCGGTTGTAGATAAAAACTGGGCTGAAATCACGAAGTTATCTAACGAAGTAATTAACTTCGTTAAATAATTTTAACTCTGATGGCAAAACAACTTTATCATAAAGCCTAGGCTAGGTTTATTAACGTTACTTTTGCTAAACCTAAAAAGAGATTGGTTTTCTTTTCGATCTTTGCGCAGTAACATCAACCGGTGTTACTGCTTTTTTTGGTTTATTCTTTTTCGCCTTAGCCTGCTTGATTGAGGGGGGAGCGCTCCCTTGACCTAATGGGTAATCGTCTGGCTTATTTATTGTTTCTATCGAGTCTGTTTCGTTAGCTGCTCTGGTAGAGTCTGTGACTTCCTTTAAGTCATCATTAATAATAATTTGCAGTACTTCACCGTTAAACTCCACAATATCGTTATGATAAACCTTTTTTCTTTTTCTATATTCCACCTCGCCATTAAGTAAAACATAGCCTTCATTGATAACAACTTTCGCCTCTCCACCGCCAGAGACTAAATCGGCAATTTTGAGTAATTTGTATAACTCAATTGGTTGTTGATCTAACTGTATTTCTAAATAACTTTCTGCCATAGCGCGCTCAAACATTGAAAATAAGTGGGTATTTACAGGCTATTTTAACATTATTATTGTAAATAATGTTTAATATTTTATCTAAAGTAAACAGTAACTTGTATTAAACTATAAGCCTAATGAACAGAAAAATTTAAATATAGCTTGAATAAGTGGTAAGACCAGTGTTTAATTAATGTATACATAACACCACAGCACCATAAATACGCTTATGGTAGGAGCACGAAATGCTTAGTTACAAAGCACCGATAGCAGACATTAAATTTTTAATTGAAGACGTATTTGATTATTACGGGCACTATAAAAAGTATCCTGAATTTGAAGAGGCTACGCCTGACTTAACCGATGCAATACTACAAGAGTGTGCTAAGTTTTGTGAAAATGAACTTCTCCCTTTATACCAAAGTGGCGATAAAGAAGGTTGTACCTTCAATAATGGCACTGTGACTACACCTAAAGGGTTTAAAGAGGCTTATAATCAATATGTTGCGGGAGGCTGGCAAAGCTTGTCTCACCCAGTTGAACATGGTGGACAAGGGTTACCACCGTCATTGGGTATGGCTAAACAAGAAATGATGGGCACAGCTAACTGGTCTTGGGCTATGTATCCAGGTTTAAGTCATGGTGCAATGAACACGGTACAAACCCACGGCAACGAAACACAAAAAGAACTGTACTTAACACGTTTAACCGAAGGTACCTGGACTGGCACTATGTGCTTAACAGAGCCACAATGTGGCACCGATTTAGGCCAAGTTAAAACTAAGGCCGAACCTAATGGTGATGGCACTTATAGTATCACCGGCACTAAAATATTTATTTCAGCCGGAGAGCATGACTTAACTGACAACATTATTCATATTGTACTTGCTAGGCTCCCAGGTGCGCCTGAAGGTACACGTGGTATTTCACTATTTATTGTACCTAAAATCAAAACCGATGCTCAAGGTAACTTAGGTGAGTCTAATCAGGTTACCTGTGGCTCAATTGAAGATAAAATGGGTATTAAAGCCTCTGCAACAGCCGTATTAAATTTTGATAATGCAATTGGTGAGTTAATTGGCCCTGAAAATAAGGGGTTAGAATGCATGTTCACCTTTATGAATACTGCGCGTGTTGGTACGGCATTACAGGGGGTTTGTTCAGCAGAATTAGCGTATCAAAACTCATTGATTTACGCTAAAGAGCGTTTATCAATGCGTTCACTTACCGGCAAAAAGTATCCGGAGCAAGTTGCTGACCCTATTATTGTACACCCCGATGTGCGTAAAATGTTGATGACACAAAAAGCTATCTCTGAAGGCGGCCGCGCGATGATTTATTACACGGCCAAACTCGTAGATGACATTGAAATGGCCAAAACTACAGCGGACAAAGAAGCCGCTGATGAACGTTTAGGGTTTATTACGCCAATTCTTAAAGCATTTTTAACTGAGCTTGGCTCAGAAAGTGCAAATCATGGTTTACAAATATTTGGTGGCCACGGTTATATAAAAGAGTGGGGCATGGAGCAAATTGTACGCGATGCCCGTATTGCCACACTTTATGAAGGCACTACCGGTATACAAGCCCTTGATTTACTTGGCCGTAAAATTTTACTTAGCCGGGGTAAATCGCTAAAAGCTTTTGCTAAAGAGGTGTTAACCTTTTGTAAAGATACAAGCATGATTTCAAGTAACCCTTATAAACGCCAAATGAATAAATTTATTTGGCCATTAAGTAAAAATGTCGCTAATTGGCAACAGTACACGCTTAGGTTGGCGCTCAAGGCTAAAAAAGATAGAGATATTGTTGGCTCAGCTTCGGTAGATTACTTGATGTACTCAGGTTATATCGTAATGGCTTATTTTTGGGCTCAAATGGCGCAAGCGTCTTATGAAAAGCTGGCAACTGATGTAGAAAATCGTGACTTCTACCGTGCCAAAATTAAAACGGCAGAATTTTACTTTGAACGGTTGTTACCTAGAACTAAATCACTCGCAAAAACTATGATGGCAGATCCTAAAACCCTTATGCAGCTAGACCAAGAGTTATTGTCATTTTGATAAACTTAGCACTCAGCTATAAGGCTTGTGCAACGCAAGGTAACTCGTTTTTGTTTAGAGCAGTTTCTTCATGGTTGTTGCACTAGACAAATATACTGGGGCTTATTGTGCTCGCTAAACAATATAGCCTGAGTGCGCATAAACATAACAAAAAAGCCTAGCATCAAAGTGAATTAACTTTTACTGCTAGGCTTTTGTATTGATGGTTATCGGCTACCTGCTGATGCGTTGCTTAACTTTAGTCAGGTGCGGGGTAAAATCCACCAGCGTTGTCTTTTATAGGTCCTTTGCTGTGCAAGTCTAGACAAAAGACTATAATAGAGCATTGATATCAGTTACCATTTATTGAGCAGGGTCAGTTGAGTCACTTAAGACCAACTTACTAAACGTTGCTTGAGTATAGTCACCATTTGCTTTGTCTGTTTCCCAATCACCGGTACCTAAACAAGCGGCATACCACATACCGGGTGAATCTTGTGTGCTACATTGGTTATAAGCACCAGCTTTAAAGTATAACCAGTCACCGGTATATCCCCATTTGTTATCTTTTTCATCTACTACGCCATAAGGGTCAACATTATCAGCCAAGTTAACACTATATTTAACGGTTGGTTTGCCTGCCGCTGTAAAGGTTAAATGCATCATGTTTTCGTGTACATTAATGGTATAACTAAACTCTTCACCTAGTGCTATACCTTTATCACCTGGCTCTTCTGGGTTTTCCCAAGTATTGCCCCATACAGGGTAGGCAATATCCGTTCTGTTGGGATCATCCTTCATTAGGTTTCGCTCATAGTTCCAAAAGACAGAGCCTTTATCGTGATCTGGCCATTTTTTGTAATAAATTTTAATCGGTTCATTGCCTGCACCAAAGCCAAAGCCTTTTTTCATTAATGCTTTGTCTTTACCTGCATGTATTTGACCAACTACCACAGAATAGGCTGGGGGTTTATTAACATTTTTAGCTCTTAGTGCCACATGGTCAACTTTTAAAGTTGCTTCAAGTTTTCCACCTATAGCACCGAAATGCTTAGCCATAGGGTGAGCGGCAATGGCAAAGTTATTGCGTGGGTAATTGGTTTTTATTTTAGTGTTCATACCACGAAGCATTTGGCGTAACTCACTGCGTGTATTACTTGAGTTGGCGGTAGTGATCGCTTTATTTGGGGTAGCAAAAACCAATCCGCCATTTTCATCAAGATAAAAGAAATCAGGATGAGAATAGCTTTGCATTGCTTTTACTTTAATTTCATCAATTTTGCCGTCGTTGTTTAAATCAACAGGGACATTCATTTTCCAATGAGATAAATCAAACTTATCGGCTGGAATAACAGCATTAGTTTTTGGCGTAAATGAAGATGTTTTGTCTTCGCTACTGGCACATGACATAAGCAGTGCAACAGAAGCAGGTATAATGGTTAAGGATAAAATAATTTGTTTTATTTTGAATTTATTCATAATGTTCTCTTAATAATTAATAGACTGATTGTTGAACGCTTATCTTAATAAGTAGGCAAACGTTAAAGTAAAATAACTTCGCTATAATTTGAAATTCAAACCATAACTTATCATACCAATAGAAAATGTAAAACAAACCAATTAGAAATTATTGTTATTACCTCTTATTTTCTTCTGGTAATGCCATAAATGTCTTTTCTCTTTTTATACTACTCAACAGGTACAGTTTGCTTTTTTGATTGAGTGATAAATTCATAAAAATGAAATATTACTGAAACTTAACTGTCATATTCCTTCGTTAGACTTTGTCACAATTATTTTATGACAAAAATAGGTAAACCAATGAAGTTATCTCACCTTGCCAAAGCAAGCTTATTACTTAGCCTTAGTGCTAGTAACATAGTAAATGCTATTGCCAATGAAAATGATGCAAAACAACTCGATGAAGTTGTTGCAGTTGGACATCAAATTAACCAGTCTGCAGCTAATTCACAATTGAAAGTGAATAACTTTACCGAGCAAGCACAAACAAAATTACAACAATTTAATGCAGTGACTAAAGAGTTAGATGGGTTAAAGGTATATAACCAACAAATGCAGCTGCAATTAGACAACCAGGTGTCAGAGTTGGCACAAATTGCCAAGTCAATGGATGAGGTAAGTGTTGTTGAACGTCAAATATCGCCTTTAATGGCGCGGATGATTTCTACATTAGAACAATTTGTACAGCTTGATGTACCATTTTTGTCACAAGAGCGTAGTAAAAGGCTCAATGATTTAAATGCCATGATGGCTCATGCCGACATATCAATTGCTGAGAAGTTTCGCCGTGTGTTAGAAGCGTATCAAATAGAAGTAGATTATGGCCGCACTATTGAATCTTACAGTGGCCAATTAACTGTTGATAATCAACCAATGGACGTAGATTTTTTACGTGTTGGACGTGTTAGTTATATTTATCAAACACGCGACGGTAGCCGGTTAGGGCAGTGGGACCAAGCAACAGGTCAATGGACCACGCTTTCACAAGACTATCGCTTAGGCATTAATAAAGCCCTTCGTATTGCACGCAAACAACTCGCACCCGACCTAATCATGGTGCCCTTGACCAACACACAAGCCAAGTTATAACAGAGTAACCACAACCATGACTATTATAAAACCTGTTAAATCGTTAATCAGCTTTACCAAGCAAACAATAACAACTGTAATGCTGCCCTCGCTCTTTTCATTAACGTTAATAGGCGGTGTAAACGCCGCAGAACAAGCAACAAACCTTGATGACTTATTAAATCAACTTGAACAAGGAAAGATTGCACAGTCCAAGCAAAATAAAACCAGAGAAGCTGAATTTAAAGCGAAAGTAGATCAGCAGCAGTCAATGCTGAACGACATTAAAAACCAACGAGATGCTGCGTTGACACTCAGTGTTGATTTAGAGAAAACATTTGCTAACAATGAAGTTAAATTAGCCAATAGTACCGAGGCACTTAATAAACGGTTAGGTGAATTGAAAGAGTTATTTGGCGTGCTTCAACAGGTTTCAGGTGACACACGTAGTAAATTTCAAACGTCAGTCGTTTCTGCACAAATACCAGGACGCGGCGAGTTTTTAGATGAATTTGCAAAAAGTATGGGCTCAACCAGTAAGTTAGCGTCGATCGAAGAAATTGAACGTTTATGGTTTGAACTTCAACGAGAAATGACACAAAACGGTAAAATTCATACCTTTAATCGTGAAGTGGTTTTGGCCAATGGTGAACGCATTAATACAAATGTGACTCGGGTTGGCGGTTTCAACTTAATCGCTAACGGTAAATACCTCGAATATATTGATGAAACAGGCAGTGTGGCAGAGTTAATTAGACAGCCTGCAAATCGCTACTTATCAACGATTAACGCCTTAACCTCAAGTAAAGAAACAACCGCTTTTGCGTTAGACCCAACAGGCGGTTCAATTTTAAGTTTGTTAGTACAGGCACCCGATACCCGTGAGCGTGTTGACCAAGGTGGGGTGGTTGGTTATATCATTTTAGCCATTGGTGCTGTGGGCTTACTTATTGCGTTAATACGACTGATTAATTTGATATCAGTAGGAGCGAAAGTTAACCGCCAACTGAAATCAGATATTGCTTCAAACGACAATCCGTTAGGCCGTGTTATGCAAGTCAAAGATGATAATCCTGGCTTAGACACAGACTCTTTAGAACTAAAGCTCTCAGAAGCAATTTTACGTGAGCTACCCAAGCTTTCTAGCATGCTAACCTTGATAAAAATTATTTCAGTGGTGGCACCGTTAATTGGCTTGTTAGGGACAGTGACCGGTATGATTAATACATTCCAAGCGATCACCTTGTTTGGTACTGGTGATCCCAAATTAATGGCAGGGGGGATTTCTCAAGCACTAGTGACCACGGTACTTGGCTTAGTGGTTGCCATCCCAATGGTATTTATTTTCGCTTATTTAAATAGCCGAAGTAAAAATATTATCAATGTTTTGCAACAAGAAAGCACGGGGATTATTGCCCAACGTTCTGAGAACACAGAGTTTGCAGGGCAAGGAGCATAACACGTGATTGCCTTAACCGAAATGTACAGCGCTATTGTAGAGTTCATGGATACTGGCGGACAAGTATTAACTGTTATTGGCTTTGTTATTTTCATTATGTGGTTGATGATTTTTGAACGGTTTGTCTTTATTTCATTAAGTTATAAAAGCGTTAAAAAGCATTTGCTTAGTACATGGAATAGTAGAGCCGAACAAACATCATGGAACAGTGAGCAAATTAGAACGGCTTTAATTTCGCGTGGTGCAACTAAGCTCAACCGCAACATAACCTTGATTCAATCATTAGTTGTGCTTTGTCCATTGCTAGGCTTGTTAGGTACGGTCACCGGTATGATAGAAGTATTTGACGTAATGGCAATCTCTGGCAGTGGTAACGCGCGCTCTATGGCTTCAGGAGTTTCACGCGCCACTATCCCTACCATGGCAGGTATGGTTGGTTCGTTGTCGGGGGTTTTTACCGTTGCCTGGATTAAGCGCAATGCCAAAAAAGAAACTGAGCTATTAGCGGATGCGTTAACGGTAAACCATTAAGCTAGCCACAAAATAATCGTTGTTATTAGTAGTTGGCACTAAATAGATAAATTATTAGGAAAAATCATGCGTCACTTAAATAAAATGATCCAAGCGCAAGAAGAAAAAGAAGAAATAGATATGACTCCAATGCTCGATGTTGTTTTTATTTTACTCATCTTCTTTATTGTTACCGCTTCATTTGTAAAAGAAGCAGGTATAGATGTTAACCGTCCAGAAGCAGCCACAGCAGTGAAAAAAGAACGCGCTAACATACTGGTTGCTATTAGCGATAAAGGCGATATTTGGATAAACAAACGTAAAGTGGATATCCGTAGCGTACAAGCAAATATTGAACGATTAAAAGCCGAGAATCCACAAGGCACGGTTGTTATTCAAGCAGATAAAAAAGCAACAACAGACACCTTAATTAAGGTAATGGATTCAGCGCGAGCCGCTGGTGTGTTTGATGTATCGATTGCAGCTCAAGAAGCATAGTAAGCGTTGCAATATAGTAGTTGGAGTGTATTAAATGACAATCATTGTGCGCAGTGGAGTTCGATACCTTATCGCAGCTGTATTAGCAATAAGTATGACATTTGTCTTATTTTGGGGCATGCAAAAGCTTATTGCTGGTGGCAGCGACGCCATGTCTGAGCCAGTCAAAGGTAATGTGCTTGACTTCATTCGTTTAAAAAAGGATGAAACGGTTGTAAAAAAAGAACGTGAGGTGCAAAAGCCAGCAAAGCCTAAAGCGCCACCACCGCAAATGACAACACCGCCCATGCAACAGAGCAATCCTAATGCAAGTTCAGCTAAAAATAGTTTCACAGCTGACATACAAGCAGATACAGGCCTGTCAGGTGGTTTAAGTTTAGACAGCGGTGACGGTGATTACTTACCCATAGTTAAAGTAGCAGCGGTCTATCCGCGCCGAGCGCAAGCACGTGGTATTGAAGGTTTTGTTGTGGTGGAATTTACAGTAACAAAAACCGGTGCAGTGACTAACCCTGTTGTTGTGCATGCTGAGCCCGAAGGCGTGTTTGACCGAGCAGCGCTCGATGCCGTACTGAAATTTAAATATAAACCTCGCGTTGTTGACGGTGAAGCGATGCCGGTTGCAGGCGTACAAAATAAAATTAGTTTTGAAATTGATGGCTAATTTTTTAACAGCGCATTTTCACGAATATCTTAAGCGAAAGTTAACTTGCATATTGCAAACATTAACAACAGATTTTTTCAATAAATTATAGGAGAGTTAAAATGAGTATGAAAACTTCCTTATTCTTAGCTACTACATTGAGTGTGATGGTATGTTTGCCCTCTACACAGGTAAGTGCTAATGAAAACAGCACAGCAAACACCAAACAAGCGCACAAGAGTTACCGTTCAACTAAAAAAGTGCCGGCGATGCGTAATCGTGTTTATACCCAATTAGCGCGTGCACAACAGTTAGCTGATAACGGTGACTTAACGGCTGGTTTAGCTGTGTTAGCGGAAGTTGAGCAACGCGTTGACAGCTTGAATGGTTACGAACGTGCAATGCTTTATAACTTCTATAGCTTTATACATTATGCCAATGATGATGTTGACAGCGCGATCAGTAGCTTCACCCAAGTAATCAGTGATGAAAGCACTATCCCTGATAGTTTACTGCTCTCAACACGTTACTCGTTAGCGCAATTAGCGATGCAAAAGCAAGAATATGCTATGGCCTTAACGCATTTAAAAGCATGGCAAGCAATTAACACTAAGCCTTTAACCTCAAATCAAGAGATGTTATTTGCCCAAATTTATTATCAAGATAAACAATTTATAGACAGTTTACTGCATATTGAAAATGCGATTAATATCGCAGCACAACAGAATAAAGTGCCAAAAGAAAACTGGCTGGTGTTAAAACGCGCTACCCATTATGAGCTAAATCAGCCAGATAGGGTTACCCAAGTAATGGAGCAACTGGTGCGTTTATATAGTAAACCACAATATTGGTTACAGCTTGCAGGAATGTATGGAGAAATTGGCGAAGAGCAAAAACAAATAGCGGTAATGGAAGCAGCCTATCAAGCAGGTTACATTACTAAATCAAGCGAAGTTATGACACTTGCCCAGTTATATCAATTTCACGGTGCCCCTTTTAAAGCAGCAAAATTAATTAATAATGCGATTGCAAATGGCACAGTTTTAGCGCAAGAAAAAAGCTTAGACTTGCTATCACGCGCTTATTTAAGCGCCAAAGAGCCTAATAAAGCCATTGCAACATTACAACAGTTAACTGCATTGGTTGATGATGGGAAGTATGACGCCTTACTAGCACAAACATACCTAAACACAGAACAATGGCAACTAGCCATGAGTGCCGCTGAACAAGCACTTAAAAAAAGTGACAATGACAGCTCATCAGCTTACTTAGGTAACATGTACCTTGTTATAGGCATGGCAAACTATAATTTGAAAGCTTTTGATGCTGCCCTCGCAGCGTTTACCCAAGCGCAACATTTGCCTAAAATTAAGAAAACAGCACAGCAATGGGCGAAGTATGTTGAACGTGAGCAAACAGTGTTTGAACGACAACAAGAAATGCGTTTGGCTATGCTTAACTAAAAAATAGTTAATAAAATGAAGACCGATCTTCTCAATTTAACAATAACGAATAACGTAGGATAAAATTTTTATTTTCCCCACCTTTATAAGCGCCGATTGGCGCTTTTTTTTTACTGCATGCTTTTTAACGCTACAAGCGCAACACTTAATGAATATGCATAAAACTGGCTTATAAAAATTGTGCTTGAGGTCCTAGATTTTACGCGTAGCCGCTAGCTAGTAGAGAATGTTATTCTTCAAGAATAGGTTTTGGTGTTCGCTTGGCAGGTTTTGCTAAAATTTCTAAATAAAAGCTTTCAAGATCATGCTGTACGGCATCATCAATACATTTATTAAGCGCAGACACATGCACAATATCAGCCGTTGCTTCGGTATGGCCATATTTACAATCAAAATCCCAGAAATCAGCATCATTCGGCAACTTTTTGTTGCGCTCTCTTTTAAGGTATTTTTTTACTTCATGTTTAATGGAATCAACAAGCCTTGGGGTTTTAATTTTCTTGTGCGTTAATAAAAATGTTTTTTTCATTAGTTACCTTGTTCAGACTTTTTATTTTAAATATTTGCTACTATTTGTTAAAAAACAAATATGCTAACGTGATTGAGCGCAATGTTATTTATCTTAGCGTAAATCTTGCTTTAACCCTGCGGAAAACTCTATCGTGAAATGATATTAACACAAAAGAGTCTATAGCTGATACGTAAAAACACCAACTGATTTTAAGTTCTTTTAGCTAAGTAACCTTGATAATCTGGTATGCGAGCATGGTAAGTGTTATTTAAGTGAATTGAATCTAAAATAAAATCAGCTGTTGCAATATTTGTTGCCACAGGAATATTCCAAACAGCGGCTAGCCTTAACAAGGCTTTGACATCTGGGTCATGGGGAGCAGCATTCATCGGGTCCCATAAAAATATCAGTATGTCTATTTCTCCTTGCGCGATTTTAGCACCAAGCTGCTGATCACCACCCATAGGGCCAGAAAGTAAGGCTTGTACTGGTAAGTGTAATTTTTTACTAAGCAGTGAACCTGTTGTGCCTGTGGCGTAAAGCTGATGTTGTTTTAATGCCTCTATGCGAAGCAAAGCCCAATCAAGCAGTGCTTCTTTCATATGATCATGTGCAACAAGTGCTATGTGTTTATTTTGCCCTAATACCCGTGTTGTATATTTCATAATTCGTTCTCAAGGTGTAATGCTAAAGGTGGTGATAAGCGCTATTAAGGTAATGGACTTAGCGAAGCACCGCCTATTTTGCTTAATAGCACTAATGTTAGCAGTATTAAACAGCCGTAAATACAACAAAAAGTTGATTATTATCTTAATTAAGATCCTTATACGCAATAGGCATGTTAAAATCTATTCATATCAGCTCATCGCTTTTTTATTGCAACACATAATGTGGGAAACTTTTTCATGGAAATCAAAGTTAATTTTCTTGACAACCTCAGACTTGAAGCTAAGTTTGATGACTTTACCGTTATCGCCGACCAACCAATTCGTTATAAGGGTGACGGTTCGGCGCCGGGTCCTTTTGACTACTTCTTAGCATCGTCTGCACTTTGCGCCGCTTATTTTGTTAAGTTGTATTGTTCATCACGTGATATTCCCACTGAAAATATACGCTTATCACAGAATAATATTGTTGACCCCGAAGATCGCTATAATCAAATTTTTCAAATACAGGTTGAATTGCCAGACACAATTTCAGACAGAGACAAAAAAGGAATTTTGCGCTCTATTGATCGTTGTACCGTTAAAAGAGTCGTACAGACTGGGCCTGAATTTAAAGTGGAAGCGGTAAATAACCTAGAAGATGACGCCCAAGCTATGTTTATGGAACAGGCAACCGGTGATAACAATACCTATATTTTGGGTAAAGACTTACCCCTAGAGCAAACAATTGCTGAAATGACAAGTATCTTGGCTTCCCTTGGCATGAAAATAGAAGTCTCTTCATGGCGCAATATTGTGCCTAACGTATGGTCTTTACATATTCGTGATGCAGCCTCTCCAATGTGTTTTACCAATGGTAAAGGCGCTACCAAAGAAAGCGCACTTTGCTCGGCTCTTGGTGAATTTATTGAACGCTTAAATTGTAACTTCTTTTACAATGATCAGTTTTTAGGTGAAGACATTGCCAACAGTGAGTTTGTCCATTATCCCAATGAAAGGTGGTTTAAACCCGCAGCCAATGATGCACTACCCGCAGGTATACTAGACGCGTACTGTTTGAGTATTTATGATCCAGACCATGAATTGCGCGCCTCACATTTAATCGATACTAACTCAGGTAATGTTGAACGAGGTATTTGTGCTATTCCGTACACGCGCCACAGTGATGGCGAAACGGTTTATTTTCCTTCCAACTTAATCGAAAACTTATTTTTAAGTAATGGCATGAGCGCAGGAAACAATTTACTCGAAGCCCAAGTGCAGTGTTTATCTGAAATTCTTGAGCGGGCAGTTAAAAGACAAATAATAGAACAAGAAATTATTTTGCCCGATGTACCACACGCGGTACTTGAACAATATCCCACTATATTAGCTGGTATAAAAGGGCTAGAAGAGCAGGGCTTTCCAGTAGTGATTAAAGACGCTTCATTAGGTGGGCAGTTTCCCGTTATGAACGTGACACTAATGAACCCTAGAACTGGCGGCGTATTTGCTTCGTTTGGCGCGCACCCAAGTTTTGAAGTAGCGTTAGAGCGCAGCTTAACAGAGCTGTTGCAAGGTCGTAGTTTTGAAGGGCTTAACGACATAGCCAAACCCACTTTTAATAGCATGACAGTGGCAGAGCCAGAAAACTCAGTGGAGCACTTTATTGACTCTAGCGGGGTTATTTCTTGGCGATTTTTTAGCAAAAAATATGATTATCAATTTTGTCAGTGGGATTTCTCAGGTACTAACGAACAGGAATGCGACAACTTATTTGGCATTTTTAAAGCCCTCGGTAAAGAAGTATACACCACAGTATTTGACCAACTAGGTGCTACCGCGTGTCGCATGTTAGTGCCGAACTATTCAGAAGTATATCCTGTTGAAGATCTTATTTGGGATAATACGAATAATGCACTCAATTATCGAGCAGATATTTTAAACTTACACAGTTTGACTGATGAAGCCCTAGTAGACTTGCTAGAGCGCTTAGAAGATAGTCAGCAAGACAACTATATTGATATTAGAACCTTAATTGGTATTGAGTTTGATGAGAACACTGTCTGGGGCCAGTTAACAATTCTGGAACTTAAAATCCTCATCTGTCTTGCCCTAGGGGCGCTTGAAGATGCGCTCGACTTTGTTGGTGAGTTTTTACAATACAATGACAATACCGTCGAACGGGGTTTATTTTATCAAGCAGTTAGTGCCGTGCTTGAAATTACGTTAAACGATGAATTGGCACTAGAAGATTATATTGACAACTTAAATAGAATGTTCGGCGAAGAAACCATGAGCAATGTTGTTGGCTCAGTATGGGGTGAAGTTAGGTTTTACGGTTTAACGAAAACGAGTATGAAACTAGAAGGATTAGATAAGCACTTAAGGTTAATTGACAGCTTCAAAAAGCTACATAAAGCACGGGCTTTATACGCACAACAATTAGCTTAAATAAACACTTAGTTGCAAGGATGCAACTTTCTACAAACACTATATAGCAATACAAAATAGCACTACACACGCCTTAAGTTTTTGACCGTACTTATTTGATAAGGCAACACCAATGTTTTTTGCGTTTTGGTCATTTAATGTTAAACTCATCCGACCAGGTGCCTTTAACCCTATCGGCGAAAGCAAAATCACTGAGGAATGCTAATCATGGCGCAAAATAAATCTATAAATACAAAAGCCAAAAAAACTAAACCCACTAAAGTTATGTCGTTATATAAACGGGTGACTCGCCTGCCTTTTGGGCACAAATTATTTTCTCTCATTGTTGCGCGCATGGCTCCTTACTTTACTACTATTAAACCCATGATTACCGAGTTAAGGCCCAACTACTGTGAGTGTTTTATTAAAAAGCATAAAAGAGTACAAAACCATATAAAAACCATGCATGTTATCGCCATTTGTAATGGTTTAGAAATGGCGATGGGGGTTATGGCTGAAGCATCCATACCAAAACATTTACGCTGGATCCCTAAAGGCATGTCGTTAGACTATACCGCAAAGGCTGGCTCAGACATACGCTGTGTTGCCCAAGTTGAGCCCGAGCAATGGCAACCCGGTGATTTATTAGTGGCGGTAACGGCATACGACAGCAACAATGTTGTTGTGGTAAAAGGGCACATTAAACTTTGGGTGTCTGAAAAATAAGAAACCCCACGCTTTGTCACCGCAAGTAATTAAACTTTTTAGTTCACTATCATTTATACTAGGCTAGTTGAGGTGTTTAACATTAATGTCTAAAGAGTAGCGTATGAGTAACAATGTTTGGTGGGGAGAATTTGCTTTTGAACCCCAAGAGATAAAGTGTTGGAGTATTGGCGAGCGAGCTATTTTAATCAAACGAAAACTAACCGAATGGAATACTTGGAGCCTTGAAAGTGAACCCACAGAGAACGACATATTGGTGTCTAACGGTGCAGCGCTTACTGTAGAAAATAACGCCGTTATTGATCGCTTTTTGGAAAAACAAACGTCAGAAAAAATTAAGGTCTACCCAGCTTTAGCCGACCGCACCATGATCGCAAGACCGTCTTCACCGCTCACCATTTTAGCGGGCGAGAAAATTCAGCTCTATGTTAGCACGCCTATTTGGTTTTATGCACAAACACTCCCTAGTGGTAAATGTATAGTTGATTTACCTTTTTGGCGGCCATCAGACTCCTGGTTTGGTAGCTCGACCATAGATGGGCAGTTATGTTATGCAAAATACACCTCAGCCAAAACTAACCTTGATGAACTTGACTTACACCCGCATAGGGCTACAACGGCTATTATAGTATTTAATAGCCATAATAAGCCCTTAACCATTAACCGAATTAATGTCCCTGTAAACTATTTAACTCTGTACAGTGATGCTAAAAATCAACTATGGACATCAAGAGTTTCAATTAAAATAGAAGGTGTGTCATCGGAAGTTGAATTAATTATCGATAAAAATTTTCCTACTGAATTTGGCCCTCATACCCTGGTGAGTACTCCAAGAATTTCAGCAGAACATGGAAAACTAATACGCAGGCTCAGTAACTTGTTTGGCTAACTGTAGTCCAATTAATCATTAATTAAGTAACCAGTAGGTAATAAATAATGGCCGTTATTTCTGAATTTTTTAGTATGTCAAAAGCATCGCATTTATATATATTTGTTCAAGCATTAGTGTTCGTTTTGGTGGGCTATTTCATTGCTAAAGCTATCAGTGGCGCCGCATCGAAAGCAGCTGAAAAGAAAATGACAACACATGGCCTTTTTTTATTAAAAAGAACCGTATTCTATACCTTGTTAATGCTGTTTGTTTTGTCTGCATTAAAACATATAGGGATAGATTTGACGATATTGCTCGGCGCGGCAGGTATTTTTACGGTCGCCATTGGTTTTGCGTCTCAGACATCAGCCTCGAATTTAATTAGCGGTTTATTTTTAATGATAGAGCGGCCTTTTTCCATTGGAGATGTTATTAAAGTGAATGACATTGTAGGCGAAGTAATTTCTATTGACCTATTATCAATAAAGTTAAGAACTTTCGACAACCTATTTGTTAGAATACCAAACGAAAGTATGATCAAAAGCGCTGTTACCACGCTAACGAAGTATCCTATTAGAAGGGCTGATTTAACAATAGGAATTGCTTACAAAGAAGACATTGAACGGGTAAGAGAAGTTTTGTTAACAATAGCAGAAAAAAGTGTTATTTGCTTAGAAGAACCCGCGCCACTTTTCATGTTAACGGGTTTTGGCGCTTCATCTGTTGATATTCAGTTTTCTGTTTGGTCAAAAAGAGAAAATTTCCGTGCGCTTAAAAATGAAATGTATCAAAACATTAAAAAAACGTTCGATGAACAAGGCATTGAAATTCCATTCCCCCACGTCAGCTTGTATGCAGGTGCACAAAGTAAGCCTTTTGACGTTGCAATGACAAAAAAAATAAACAAGGGCGAAAACACTGTTTTAGGATCAGACCCGGAAAAATAGCGCATTTACCAAGGTTGAATATCTTCAATATTCAACCGTTTTAACGCTCCAGATTTAACAGCTGACATTTCATATAAGATACCTTACAGGATAAGGAGCGTATAAACTTGCTGAACTACCTCCTGTGCAAAAATATCGAAAGGTATTATTGTTAAGATTATAAATAACATAGCAGCAAGGCGTGCTCACAAACATACTACTACGTATTCAACTTTATGGTTAACGTAAAACTCATTGTCATACCAAAAACTTTATTTTGGTTTACTGCGCCTTGGTTTTTGGTAATATGGTTTTTATTTTATAATTATTGAGGTGTGCTTTGCGAATTTATAGTGGTTTAGTTTATATCTGTTTATTAACAATTTTAGGCGGTTGTAATTCATCTTCTAATATGGAAGATGAATTACCGGTACCTGAGATAGAAAAACCTGAGGTAGAACAGCCAGAAGTGGGGCAACCGACAGACAATGAAATATCGCTACAAGATGTTACTTGTTCGGGTATGGCAAAACTTAATTTTATTGATGCATTTGCCACAGATGAAATGGCTAATTATCAAGCGACAAATAGTATTGATGGTAACTTTCTAGCCAAGTCTCGTTGGTCAGCCTCTGCGAGCAATGCTTCACTCACCTTAAAAATTAATGATATTGCCTTACTTAAAGGTTTATCATTTACTTGGCATAATAATGATGCACGCAGCTACAGCTATGATGTTGCGGTTTCAAAAGACAATGAAAATTGGACGCCGGTAATTTCGTCTGCAAATTCTGATATGACATCGACACGAGCGCAGTTTTTTGAAATTCCACCCCATTCAGTTAACTATGTGAAAGTGATGCCACAAGGCAATACCAAAGATAACACGACACACCTAGTTGAGGTTGAGGCATTTGGTTGTCAGCGTAATATAAGTACGGCCATTCAGTTAAACGATTGGTATTTAAGTATACCCGTTGATGCACACACCAATGCGAAAGCGAAGAGTATTTATGAGTCAGCGTTAAATAATGATTATTTTCATCATGAGTTCTTCTTCCCAAGTGAAGATAATGGCCTCGTTTTTCGTGCACCAATTGAAGGTGCTAAAACCTCAGCCAATACGAGTTATACCCGTACAGAGCTTAGAGAAATGCTGAGATCAGGCAATACGAGCATTAAAACGCAAGGTGTGAACAAGAATAACTGGGTGTTTTCAAGCGCGCCAATCAGTGACCAACAATCCGCTGGGGGAGTAGACGGTGAATTAGTCGCTGAGCTAGCGGTAAACCATGTTACTGAAACGGGTGATGACTCACAAGTTGGCCGGGTTATTATTGGTCAAATTCACGCAAATGATGACGAACCTATACGGGTTTACTATCGTAAACTGCCGAATAATAGCAAAGGTGCTATTTATCTTGCGCATGAAGTGGAAGGTGGCAATGATATTTATTATGAATTAATTGGCAGTCGTTCTAAAAGTGCGAGTAATCCTACAGATGGTATTCGTTTAAATGAACGTTTTGGCTACCGTATATCGGTTACAGGTAACTTATTAACTTTCACGTTAACAAGAGCGGGCCAGTCTGATCTTATTCAAAAAGTTGATATGAGTAACAGCGGTTATGATGTAGGGGGTCAATACATGTATTTTAAAGCTGGGGTGTATAATCAAAATAATACCGGTGAGCCTAAAGATTATGTGCAGGCTACTTTTTATTCAATAGAAAATAGCCACACAGGTTATACGCAATAAATTAAGTTAAGCTTACCTGACCATCCCTGTAATAATCATTATTACAGGGCTCTTGGGTCTTCTCACGTGATAATTGGGTGTCATGGCACATTGTTGCCGTATTCAAAGTAGACCAGCACATTAGATTACCTAGCTAGCACCGAACAACTCACCGCTAGACCTGCTTAAAGCGTTATCGATAAGTATTTTTTGCTGTTGCGCTTACTTTAGCTATCAATCAGCTTAGACTTACCAATTTCACTAAAATTTTACTTTTGTTACCATTATTGGTTGACAGTTTGGTAATGTATTGTAATTATGGTGGTCAGTATTTTAGTTAAATAGCATATTTTCTGGGTTACCTTTAACTAAATAGCTAGATAACTTAATAACTAAAACAATTAAATTTTTACGGGGATAACTATAATGAAAACAAAATTGTTTATCGCAATAGCCAGTGCGCTAGCGTTAAGTGCATGTAAAAGTGATTATGAGCTACCATCAAGTGGTAATTCATTAGGCAGTGTTGCCTTAGCGGGTAATGCCATTGTTGGCGAAACATTATCAGCAGATATTACTGATAATAATGGTTTTGAAGCCAGCGGTGTTACTTATACTTGGATGCTTGACGGCGTTGCTATTGCCGGCGCCTCGTCTGACTCGTACGTTGTTGCTGCATCTGATGAAGGTGCTAAACTGTCAGTCAATGTGAGTTATGTTGATAACGACGGTTATAGCGAAGTAGCAACTTCTAACCAATCAGATACGGTTGAAATTCCTGCTGTACAATCTGAAGGTAGTGTTGCTATCACAGGTGATGCATACGTAGACTTTGAATTAACTGCCGCGATAACAGACGACAATGGTCATGGTGATACGCCTATTGAATATGTTTGGTCTGCAGATGGTGTTGTTATAGAAGGCGCCACAGAACAAAGCTATAAGTTAACAGAAGCAGAGCTTGGCAAAACAATTACAGTTACCGTAAGCTACACAGACAATGATGGTTTTGAAGAAACAAACCTAATATCTTACCCTACTGCAGCAATTACAGTTAAACCTTCTGATGTGGTAGCGAGTAAAGTTGCTTCTATCACTGACAATATGGAAGATGATGCAGGTGAGTTAAGATATAAGCATGACGCAACTATAGAGGCAGGTAAAATTTC
The DNA here is from genome assembly GCF_056238625.1 of Colwellia sp. F1. Lineage (NCBI taxonomy): Bacteria > Pseudomonadati > Pseudomonadota > Gammaproteobacteria > Alteromonadales > Colwelliaceae > Colwellia > Colwellia sp. F1. The sequence goes on along the minus strand of NZ_JBWDLI010000003.1, from coordinate 8,221 downwards.
TGTATCTTTTGCTAAAGATGAAGTAATGACCGCAGACGGAACAGCAAAAGAAGCTTACATTGCTTTATATGGTTCATCGACCTCGACGGCCGCGGCAGTTGTTGATTTAAGGATTGGCAATGGTACTTACACTATACGCAATAGTGATATTGAAGTTACGTCTACTTTTACCCCCGGAGAATGGATAGACGTAGAAATGACTTGGGATGCCTCAAGTGCAAGTGATTCTGTTGCGCCTTTAGTGACAATCGCGATTAATGGTAGCGCTGTAACTACCGAAGCTTTCTCTTCAGTTTCAACGGATCTTGCTTCAGTTATGGACGGTGTTAGAACCGTTGTGTTTAAGCTCAGTGATACAAGCTCTACTGTTACAGGTGCTTACCTGGTTGATGACTTCACCCTTTACTCTGATTTAGCAGGTACTACTGTTGCTTTTGAAGATGACTTTGAAAGTTATGAGATTAATACATCACTTGATGGTGCACCGTATAACTCAAGTACAGCAGAAGCTTTTGTTGTTGAAGTTATCAAAGAAGGTAGTAGCAACGAGCCAACAGAGCCAGAAACGCCCGCTGTTCCACGTGGTCAATTTGCAGTAATTACTGACAACATGACAGATGACGCAGGTGAACTACGTTATAAAGATTCAATCTTAGAGCAAGGTAAAATGACTGTTTCATTTAACAAGTCGATGGACGATGGTAAAGATGCTTACATCGGTTTGTATGGCGGCTCAACCAGTGTTAAAAATGCGGTTATTGATTTAAGAATTCAAAATGGTGTTTTTGAAATTCGTGACAATAGTGATGCTATCCTTGAGGCGGTAACTTATACTTTAGGTGAGTGGCATGACGTTGAAATAACTTGGGATTCAACAAGTAGTACAGAAGTGACAGAATTAACGCTGTCAATTGATGGTGTTATGTACGGACCATTCCTGTCATCAGCACCAGAGCCAGGTGATTTAACCGCTGACGGCGTATCAACAGTTATCTTTAAGCTAGGTGACAATAGCGGTGTAACCGCAGCAGAGTTTTTAATTGATGACTTTGTACTTTATTCAGATATTGCGGGTACTACAGAAGTATTTTCTGATAACTTTGAAGATTATAACTTAGGTGACTCACTTGATACAGATAATGCTGAATCACCTTATAACAGTAGCTCGGCAGAAGTTGTTGTTGGAAATTAATCATAGTGAATAACTAAAAAAGTTAACTCTTGATGTTTAAAAAATAGCGCTATTGATTAGCGCTATTTTTTTGCATTGTTGACTAACGCTTTTATTAACCTTATTTAGTAGCAGTAATATATCGGTCAATTTCGGCTTCAACCATGGTTAACGGTAATGCACCGTTCCCCAATAAAGCATCATGAAAATCTGGCAGGTTAAACTTGGCTCCGAGTGCTTTCTCTGCTTTATGTCTAAAACGCCAAATAGCGATTTCACCTAATTTATAAGAAAGTGCTTGTCCTGGCCATGATATGTAGCGGTCTACTTCAGCCTTAACATTTGCTTGAGATAAAGAGGTGTTGCTGGCAAGGAAATCAATACCTTGTTGTCTACTCCAGCCTTGAGAGTGAATCCCTGTATCAATAACTAACCGGCTTGCGCGCCACATTTCATAGCTTAACCGGCCAAAGTGGTCATAAGGGGTGTCATAAACGCCCATTTCTATGCCTAATTTTTCTGTGTATAAACCCCACCCTTCGCCATAAGCGCTAAAATAAAGACCTTGACGAAATTTAGGCACATGTTGTAACTCACGAGAAATAGCAAATTGATGATGATGGCCAGGTACCGCCTCGTGTAAAGTTAATGCGGTCAATTCATAGAGTGGTCTTTGATCTAATTGGTGGGTATTTAGCCAGTAGGCACCACCACGATTACCACCAACGACGGCACTATTATAAGAGGCTGTTGTATAGTTAGGCGCAATTTCTTTAGGTACAGGGACAATACCATATGGAATACGTGGCAGTTTGCCAAAAAACTCAGGCATTACATAATCAATACGTTTAGCAATATATGAAGCTTCTTTTAATAAGTCTTTCTCTGATTTCGCGTAAAACTGCGGGTCTGTACGAAGCAGATGGGTGAATTCTTCAAAAGAACCTTTAAAATTAAGATCTTTTATCACCTGCTCCATCTCTGCTCTAATACGCTTTACTTCATTGAGCCCTATTTGATGTATTTCTTGCGCGGTAATATTGGTTAATGTGGTGTAGGTTTTTATTTGGTGAGCATAATACGCTTTGCCGTTATTCATTTGCTCAGCGCCGAGTGTTTTTGAAGCTGCTTGCAGGTATTCACCGCCAAAAAATTCAGCGAATGTTGCAAAAGCAGGTATAGCAGACTGTGATATAGCTAGTTTTGCACTGGCTCTAAGTTTTGCTTTGTCTGCTTGCGATAGTGAATGATGCATCTTTATAAAAGGCTTATATAAACTGCTTTTTGTTGGGTCTTGATAGTTTTGTGCATTAACCGTTGGAAGAATGCCCTCAACCACAACTTTAGGCAGAGTAAAGTTAGTTTCAATACCAGTACGCATATTAATGGTGTTTTCATTAAAGTACCTTGGTATCTCATTTATCCGAGCAATATAGTTTTGGTAGTCTTTAGCGGTATTCATGACTAAACCATTACCCATATTAAGTACCGACAGAAAAAAACTACTAAAAGTATTTAATGGAATACGCGACAAGTTTAATTCATATCGACTGATAGCCCCCTCAATTACCCATTGCAGTAACTGATGGTTAATGCGGTTTTCGTCCGTTAATGCGTTAATATTTATGTTTGTTAAACGCGTTAAAAACGCTCTTTCTTTATTACAGCGTTTATCGTTAGCCTGTTGTGACACGCGTGGAAGTAAATGGTTGTAATCGTTCAGTCCAGCGCGTGTGGCTGATAAAGGGTTTTCTTTTAAAGAATAGTCCCATCTTTCGTTAATAATGTCTGTTAATTTCTCATTCGCATTTTTAGGCAATGTGTCATTGGCAATGGAGTTGTTGCTATAAAGTAAAAACCAAGCAAAGATAAGCCTGCAACTGATATTGCGAATGCTAGTGAATGTTATATTTTTCATTATATTCCTAGTGTTTATCAACTATTGTAAAGTAACTAACAACAAAGCGAATAGGCTTTCTAGCCAGTTTATTTGGGTTTTATGATTCATATTAATGAGTTTACAGTAATACATAGTAGAAGAAACTATAGGCAATAAAAAAGCACCAGCTAAGTGGTGCTTTAAAGTAACATTAAGTGAACAGGTTAGTTTACTGCTTTTTAAATTTTCTTGATGCTAAGCCTATTAACCCAAAAGCAAAAATAGCTAATGTCGTTGGCTCGGGTACCGATGTTGATGGAGGCGGCTCATTAAAACCAGCATTGCCAGCAACATAAAAACCCGCTAGAAAAATATTATCATCACTACTAGGGTTATTGGTGTGAATTTCAATGCTTGTATCTCCTGTCGTTATATTAGGCACTAAATTATAGCGTTCGTGATCTTCAAGATAGGTTGGATTATCTGGTGTAAAAGCGTCTTCAAACCCACCTACGGTAATTAGAGAGCCATTCGCTAAATCTTCGCCATCATCGTAGTTACCAGCAACGGTAGAAATGACATTACCATTCACCTCAATCGTTGATGCCTGATCGCAGCAACTAAAGTTTATGCCTAAGATCATTTCGGCAAAAAAACCTGGCGCACTTGGATCAAGCGGGTCGTCAAAATTAATAAAGGTTGTTTCGCCGCCAATCGCAGAGAACCCATCAAAAATACCTACTGACGCAAGTGCTAATAATGGATTTTCATAAACGACCACTAATGCAGAGCCATCTACATTATTACCCAACACAGTCTCTTCTATTGTAAAATCATAAACACCACCAGGACCGGTTTCAATTGTATTTTTTACAATATTGGTTACATCAGCACGATGCGACCCTGTGAGTGAAAATGAAGTATTCGTTACTTCTGGCCCTAAAGAGACAGTACTACCATCGAGAAGAACCGTTGGCATACCAGTTGAGCCTTGAGTAGCGACATATAAATAAGCAGCTAAAACAGTTGAGCCTGAATCTACTTTCGCACTAATGATACCTTCGTTGCTTAAGCCACCCCAGCCATCGCTTGACATAGCAACATCACCGTTAAACGTCTGAAAATTTACTAAGCTTGCGGTAGCTGTTTACATCTTATTTACCCTGCAGTTTTCTTTTGGTTACAAGTTGATTGTTTAAATAGTATTTTATACAAAATAATATTAGCCATTGTTTTATATGAAAAATATAAAATTGATACATTGGCATTAAATTTTATGTCGCCAAACATCATTGCGCTTAAATGTTTACTTTAGGGCTTAGCTTGCTTTAAAAGTTTCATCTTGTGATCTATGTGAAGTGCAAACCTGACACTTAACGCAATAAACATTAATACTATCGTTAAACAGTTGTGTTGCTGCTCAATTATTAGGCGGTTTGTTAGCCGCTATCGATTTTATAGGTAAAAAGTGTCAGCTTTTTATGCAGCGTAAATATTGAAAAAATTCTACTATTTTACTGTGCGAGGGGAGGGTAAATAAGATTATGTTATAGCAGCTTACAACAATAAAGGCATGGCATTATCAATGATGCTATGCCTCTAATTAACGCTCTGCTTCAAATCAGCTTACTAGTAAGGTGGCGATTGTATGCTCAATTTACCAGCAGGCAAGCATTATTATGGTCGTTTAGTATGTTTTAGCAAAATAAATATTGTTATTCAAGGACAAAACAAAGCATAAAAAACGCAGTAATTAACTGCGTTTATGAGAGAGCCTTTATTGACTTAATCAGTGGTTTTAGTCATTAAAAACTAAAGCTCAATTTAGCGTAATAAGTTCTGCCATCAAAGCCATAAGGCAATGCCCGTACTGGGTATTTTAAGGCGCCATTCGTAATAAAGTTTAGTACCTCATCTTCTCCCAGCTCGTCTGGTGTTGCGTCAAACAGATTATCGGCACCTAGTGAAAGTGCTAACATGTCATTAATTTGGTAACTAATATTTAAATCAACTAGCACCGCAGACTCAACCGTACTGGTTGGTTTAAATGAGCCCGTTGGCGAAAGCTCACCTGGTAAAGAAATATGGTCGTTACCGAAATATTTAACGTCAGTTTCACCAAAATAATTAAAACGTAATGTCGCTATATAGGCATCACATCCGTAATCAAACGTCAGCGTTGCGCGCTCGCCCGGTTGTCCGTCAGTTAAAAAACTGCGTTGTAAGTCGTCTAAGGCAACACTTTCAGGAATACCTTCAGACGCATTAACCTTATCAATGGTGGTATCGTTGATATTACCGGCAAAGGTAATAGCTAGGTTAGCATCATCAAGCTGGGTACGATATGACGCAATCACATCAACACCTTGTGTGGTTGAATCTACCGAGTTTGAAAAGTAGTTAGCTTGTACAGCGCCGGTTGCTTGTAGCGCGCTGACGGCGTCAGCACTAAAGGCAACATCATCAGCAGACAGTAAACTACCTAAGTTAATACGGTCTTTAATTTCTACGCGATAAAAATCTACCGTTAGGGATAATTCACTATTAACATCGTAAACAAAACCAGCACTTAAATTTTTAGATGTTTCCAGTGCTAGGCTATCAACGCCTAAGGCACTAGGAAATTCAGAGCCTGTAGTTGCTGTGAATGATTGTGTTAAAACTCCATCCGAGCCTAAGTTGGTTGTAAAAGCAGTATAACCACTTTGTTGCAGTGAGGGCGCTCTAAAGCCTGTAGATGCGGCAGCGCGCATGGCAAAATCATCGCTAATTTCATAACGTGTGGCCAATTTACCAATGATATCATCACCGGCATCAGAAAAGTCTTCATAACGTAGTGCGCCGCTAACGTTCCATGTATCGGTAATCATAGTTTCAATATTGGCATAAAAAGCGTAGCTGTTACGGTTACTGTCGTTAGTTGCTTCTGGGCGTAAACCGTTATATGCCTGAAAACCACATTCAGCAAATTGCGTTGGATCATTCACTGCAGGATATGAGGTGTCCATATTGGCTAAGCCACAGGCGTATGATGCCTCTTCGCCTGCTACGATGGTATAATTTTCTTCACGGTATTCAGCACCAACGGATACGTAAAGTGGCTCATTACTACCTATGTCAATAATACCCTCAATATCAGCATTTATTGTTGTTTGGTCAAACCTAAAACCACCGGAATAACCCCCTGAAGGTCCTGCATTTGCGGCAATGTCTGCATCAGTTGCCGACGGGTTATTAAATAAATACTCAGCCGCATAAGAAGCATTTATGGTATTACGTGAAGAGAAATCATACTGGTTTTCGCCATAGACGGCTGAAATATCATACGCCCAATCAGGGCTTATGTCGCCTCTTAAACCTAGTGCAATAGATGTGTCTTCAGCCTCGTTAAAGATACGTGGTAAAAAACCGTCGCTGTATACTTGCGTCACGTTTTTGTTTGCTTCGTCAAAGTTGCGGAAAAAGCCATTACCTAAGGCAGTACGTTCAGAATAACCGCCAAATGAGTATAGCTCGTTATCGCCAAACGGAATGGCCATATTATAAAACAAGGAAGTAAATTCACTTGCTGAATTTCCTTGGCTCCAACGTACCTGGTCTGATAATGTGCCAGGCTCTACGTCAAGTGAACCGCCTATATCGCGCTCAGCACGGTTAGTACCGTCGGCATCACGGTATTCAAGAGACAAGTTAATAAATCCGCCATTATCACCAAGTTCAAAACCACGGTTAATCCCTGTAGAAAGGGTATCTCCGTCACCTTCACTAGTACCACCATATTGCACGTAACCCGTTGTAACGCCGGTAGAGTTATTAAGTGATAAATTAATAACACCTGCTATCGCGTCTGAGCCATATTGTGCAGCTGCACCGTCGCGTAATACTTCTACGCCTTTCAACGCTGTTAGCGGAATAGCATTCATATCAGTGCCTGCGGCTCCAGCACCAACTGTGCCATTAAGGCCAAAAATAGACTGGTTATGACGACGTTTACCGTTAATTAATACCAAGGTTTGATCAGGTTGCAAACCACGCAGGGTAGCAGGTCTAAATAAGTCTGATCCATCAGAAATTTGTGTGCGAGAAAAGTTAAATGACGGTGCTGTCGCCTGTAAGCTTTGTCCAAGTTCAGTAAAACCGCCTTTGTTTAAATCGTCTGCGTCAATTAAATCAATAGGGGAGGATGATTCAGTTGAGGTGCGGTTAGATACGCGCGACCCTAACACAGAAATTCGCTCAAGGTTTTCTGTTGCGGTTACTTTTGTCGTCTGAGCATTGGCAATACTTGGGGCACTAACGGCTAAAGTAATGGCGAGTGCTAATGTGTTTAAACGGTAATGTTGCATAATGATGTTCCGGTTTGTATTCTATTATATTTTATAATTGTGCTAATCCTAGTATGTAGGGAACATCCTAGCAATTTATATGAATAAAAAGATACGAAAAAATAGTATTATTATTCAAAATAAATGAATAAAGTTCAATATATCAAAACTAACGTAATACTTGGCTGTTTATTGAGCTATTTATGAATTTAGTGAACATGTTGGTTAGTTGCGCACACTTGTTTAGTAAAAGCTCAAGCCTGACCATATGGCACATAATTGCCTATGTAAATCGTGAATGGCTTGTGATTTATGCCTAAAGTTAACAAGGCCAATAAAAATTAACATGGCTAGTATAGTTAATTTTAAATACGAATTAGCAAGTTTTTGTTCAGGGATGTTTTTGTGTTTGCGCGTTAGTTTTTTAACTTCTCTATATAGCAGTGGCGCTACTATCAAGGTTAAACACTTGGTAATCACAATGACGCAGTTTTAGCAGCTCAGGATATTGTAAAAAAAAGAATACTCGGGAAATGGCACATAACAAGCCAAATCAGCGGGATTTTGTAGTTTGCTTTGTTCCGTTGCGCTTCACATTTTAGTAAACTACATAAAGCCCCTGTTTGGGGCGTTGGTATGACTCCCCACGTCAAGTTAAACCATAAAAATCTCTGCTTTTTTTCGAGCCATATTCGCTTTATGTTTAAAAAATGAGTTAACGCAGTAGATGAAGCAAGTAATTTCGTCGGTTATCATGCTGATATTCGTGGATTATTAACCTGTTGGTTAACAGCGCCTACCTTACTTGTTCCGTCGTGACACCTGTCTTCAGTCTATGCTCGTGGT
>NZ_JBWDLI010000002.1:110538-331314 GCF_056238625.1 Colwellia sp. F1 | reverse complement strand
TTAACGCCATTTGATTACATTACTCATTGCCTTGAACAACTTAGCTATAATGAGGTTGATGTGGAAAAGTTACTACCTTGGAATGTAAAACTGCAACTTAACTAGGTGTGGTTCAGCAGACGCTTACTAAACTTGAAATACTCAAGTCCTTTAGACGCCAAAAGCAAGCAAAAAAAATGCACCTATAAAATAGGTGCATAAAACATGAAATATTAAGGGAATAACATTACTGTTTAATAAGAGCGTACTTTTTTAATAAAGTTCAATTTATTTTACAATAAACGTTAAATATTGTTTATTGGGGTAACACCTAATTAAATCAGCAGCAACTCATCAGATTAGCGTAATAATATTACGCTTCATCTAGCGGGGACCATTATATTGTCAACTGCACGAACAGCGGCTATAAAGAGGTTTGTGGCTGCTAGTGTAGCAGAATTAGGACTATATCCTAGGAGTGTTTTGTGGTGGGGTGTAAGGTAAATGCTAGTTGCTTAACAGGGGGGATGTTTTTCTCCGTAACATAATCGCAATATAAGAGTGCAAACAACTTCGGGGGCCTTAGCTAATGTCGCTGTTTATTAACAGAGGTGGGTGTGATGCGTGAGAGTTGGTATTTAACGCTTAACAACGGTGTAAATATTAGGCCGCTAGTAAGCATATAGCGGCCTAATAAATTTAATCTAATAGTTCAAATTTTGTTGAAATACTGTCCGACAGAAAGACGGGTTTGCCATCAATGATGGTTCCTTTAACATTTAACTCGTCATCAACAATGGCTAAACAAGCTCTTTTATCAATAGCTATACTGCCTAAAGTTGAATCCACACCGAGAAACTGTGCTGGTATTAAACTTGCCATATGAACAGCTTCTAATAGCGGTATTTCGGTTAAATTAACTAAATTAGCAACTGCCTTTTCAAGTGTTAATGTACTACCAGCGAGCGAGCCACTTTTTGTTCGAGCGATTCCATCTGTTACGTTGACATCAAGCATGCCTAATTTATAGGTTCCATCTTTCATGCCACCTGCAACAATGCAGTCACTAATTAGGCCCATTTTATTCGTACCTTTCATGCGGTAAATAAGCTCTAAAATACCGGGGTGAAGATGAACTCCATCAGCAATAACTTCTACATAAGCATCTTTATCTAACAATACAGCGCCAGCACAGCCAGGGTCTCTATGATGAATACCTCTCATGCCGTTAAATACGTGTACGCCACCACAGGCGCCGGCATGCATCGCATCAGTTGTTTGTTGATAATTGGCATTGGTGTGGCCGAGCATACACTTAATCCCTTTTGAAGACAAATAGCGAATGACTTCATCAGAGTTAGGTAGCTCAGGTGCTAAGGCAACAACTTTTAACGAGCCTTGGGCAACCTTGATAATGGAGTCGATGTTCTCACGTATCAGCGGAAGGAAGTATTGCTCATCGTGCGCACCTTTATGGTCTTTAGTAAAAAATAAGCCTTCATTGTAAGCACCTAAAACCTGAGCACCACTTGGCTGTTTATGATACGCGGTACCAATAGCTTCAAAAGCAGCTAATGTATTCTCCCATGTTGAGGTGACTGTTGTTCCCAAAAAACCAACAACGCCGTGTTTTGCTAATGAGCTTGAGATAATTTCAATAGACTCTTGAGTTGCGTCCATGATGTCACAACCTTCTCGGCCATGAATATGTAGGTCAAGAAAGCCCGGCAGTAAATGATGGTTGCCTAAGTCAATGGTGTTGATGCCAGCGTCTGGCTCATCGGTTATTGCTAATATTTTTCCATCTTTAACAAGTACATAGTGATTGTCTAGAATAGCATCCTCACAAAATACCTGTTTAGCACGTAAATAGTAACTTTTAGTTGATTGCATGTTGACTCCCTAATATGGCTGCGCCGCGAACTCCACTGGAGTCACCAAATGTTGCGCGTTTAATCGCTGGAGAAGTGGTTCCATCAAAAAGGTGTTGGTTAATAGCAGCGGGAAGCGCTGTTAATATTTCGTCTATTTTAGAAAGACCACCGCCGACAACAATAATATTGGGGTCATAAGACAGGACTAGTGAAGCAAACGCAGAGCCTAGCAAATCCATATAGCAAGCAAATGTTTTATTTGCGATAGGATCGTTGGCTCTTAATTGTGAAACAAATTCAGTCGTTTTTTGATTATTACCGCCAAAATGTTGGTATAGCCAACCTAAGCCAGGGCCTGCAATGTAGTTTTCGATACATCCCGTTAAGCCACACCCACAAATTTTAATCGGTAAATTGTACTTATGTATTAACATGGCGGAAGCTGGAATATGACCATATTCTCCAGCAATGTTGTTAACTGTTTTTAGCAGTTTGCCATTGACACAAAGCCCCCCCCCTGCACCTGTACCAATAATAGCGCCGTAGACAACATCGAGTTTATTGCCCGCTCCACCGATACTTTCAGATAAAGCAAAGAGTCTACAGTCATTTGCAACACTAATTTTTCGGTTAATTAGGGCATGTAGATCATCGGCAATATTATGGCCTGTCGCGCAGGGCACATTGGCAGATTTTACGCGATTATTATTGTCAATAATGCCCGGCATGCCAATACCAATAGAGCCTTTAGCACCAGTAATCTTATCAGCTTCTTGAATTAATTTACAAATGCTATCAAGGAATTCGCTATAGCTATCTACAGGGGTTGGTACCCGCCAACTCATCAGTAACTCGAGTTCAGGCGAAAAGATACCAATCTCCATTTTTGTGCCACCTATGTCTAAACCATAAATAGCCTTAACCGGGGCATTATTTGTTTTTAACATGTTAGTAATCTCTATTTAAGCACGAGTGGATATAAAATAACGCCTTGCACAACACGATTAACTTCACCGGTAGGGCAGGGGTTGTCGGGCGTAATATTCGCATCCATTGATTTATAAAAAGCTAAAATTTGAGAGTAAACAACATAAGGTAAACCAGCCCAAACATCGTCAATATCTTGTGTTTGGTTAAAGCTAGCGGCATTGAGAACTGTGATATCAAGCGCTTGATTATCGTGCTTAAGCTCAGAAATTAAATCGGCATCATATAGCTTGGTATACTCATTAGTAGAAGAGAAAACAACGACTTCAGTGGTGGCATCCATTAAAGATTTAGGACCATGTCGGAACCCTAAGGGGCTTTCAAAATAACTTAGTAGTTGTCCTGCGGTTAATTCTAAACACTTTAATGCTGCTTCTTTGGCGATACCTTGTAAGCCGCCTGAGCCTAAAAACACTAAACGCTGAGTTGGCTTTGTTGCTTGTTTTTTTAACTTTTCAAGGCCTGTCTCTAATAGCGTTTCAGTCCATTGTGCCGCCAATTCTAATTGACTATCATCAGGCGTGAATATTGCTAATGTTGTGACGAACATTGAAGTAAAGCTACTTGTCATTGCGAAGCTTTTATCTAAGGTGCCCTCTGGCATTATCATAGAGTAAGCATTGCTTTGTGTTTTAGCGCTCTGTGCTAATTGGCCTTCTGGATTACAAGTTAAGATCAGGTGATAACTATTATCAACGATTTGATCAACCAACTTTACCGCTGTAATACTTTCTGGGCTATTACCTGAACGGCCGTAAGAAATTACCAAGGTTGGAATATCTTTAATCAAATATTGTAATGGGTTGCTCACTAAGTCAGTGGTGCTAATCGCCTCAAATACACGGCCAGTTTTAGTGGTTAAATGCGGGACAATAGCATTGCCGACATAAGCTGAAGTGCCAGCGCCAGTTAAAATTATGCGTAAATTAGTATTCGCGAGTATGGGGTTTAGCCATGCTAAGATGGCCTCACTCTCACTTTTGACATTTGCAGCAGCTTCACGCCATATGCGTGGTTGCTGGCAAATTTCTTTTGCTGTCCAATAGCCCTTTTTTTCAGTTAAAAAATCTTCGCTATAAGTTAAATATTGTGACATGTTTGATTCCTAATGTTTGACAGTTACGGTCAGCTCAGCACTAGCTAAGCTGACCATATTGTTAATTTTTCCAACAAGCTTTAGCGTATGACTCAGTGACTTGTTTGATTTTCGCTTTGACCAAATCGTGTGGTGTATTTGATAAGGTGTTATTACGAATTGCTCGATATTGCTCAGGCAAAAACTGGCTAATTAATGGCAAGGGGATCGTTTGTTGGCTTAGGTTGTTTAGTAACTGCTCAACAGCTGATTTAATACGTGGCATATGCCAATAATAACGAATACGATCGCTATAACTAAAGCGGCGGTACAGGGTGCCCTTACTTGCGGGTACAGGATAGAAGCGTTGCCAGTTTTTGGGTTCTTCGAGCATTTCTTGCTCACAAACATCACGCAAAAATGATCGTTTTTCAATTGGGATCAGCTCTTCTTCAATATAAGACAAGGCAAAAAGCGCTTCTCGTAAAGCCAAGGTTAATTGCGGGCCAACTTTTAAAATACCAAAATGATCTTGGATCAGTGATACGTAAGCTTCATCGTTTTGATAATCAGATGAGTGTGCTTCATATACGATATTAGGGATGGTGGTAACTAATTTCTTGAGATCCTGTGCTTTTTCAGATTGGTAATCAATAATACTTGTATGATCAAATTCAACACCCGGTTGCACCACTAAACCAATAACACGCTGCCAAGCATCTTGTAAGCTTAGCGCTTCGAAAGCTAAGCGGTGAAGTTCGATTGTTTGTTTTACTCGCTCAGTTGAGGTTAACTCTAATGTGTCAATCTCTTCTGTTGCACCACCAGGGGGAGGTACTTCTGTACCAACAACAAATACCAAGTCTGAGTGACCAAATGTATCAATTGCTGTTTTTTCTGCTACTGCACATAAGTCAGCAGCGCGAGTTGCTACAACTTCATCAGGTAAACAAAAAGGGTCATCTGCACAGCTCATGCTGGTATCTAAATGAATTTTTTTAAAGCCTGCTGCCACGTAAGTCTTTATCAGCTCACGAGATTTTTCCATCGCCTGCTCGGCTGATTCATTAACCCAACACACAGGGCCCAGGTGATCACCACCAGGAATAATGCGACTTCTAGGGTAGCCTTTGCTGTCTGCAATTTTGCCGATAAATTCTAAAAAATCACTGGGGAACATACCAGTATACCCACCAAACTGATTTACTTGATTGGCCGTAGCCTCTATCAATATTGGTGTATCATCGCTCTTCGCTTGCTCTATTGCAGCTTCAAGAACTAGTGGGTGAGCAGAGCATATTGCATATATGCCTTTTGATTCACCATTGCGGTTAGCTTTTATAATTTCAGTAATTGCTTTCATATTTAAGCCTCATTTTTTAACTTAAAGGTACATAACGAGTTAAGTCTCGTTAATGTGTAAATTGGGTAAACCCTATCTGTGTTTCACTATTTAAAGCTGATAGGCAATAACAGATCGATATGCCTTTGAGATTGTCGCCTTGGTAAATTTAACCTCGTATTCAGGCGGTTGATTTTGATTTTTTCAGATGCTTACACTTTTCTGTTGTCATGTCTTCATGTTGTCTGATAACATGCTATCAGAGTTTCAGGAAGTTTCAAGGCCTTTCTATTTGAAATTTTATAAGGTGGGTAAAGACGACTCTTGTTTATAAGTAAATAGCGAAGAGTTAATAATTAATAGTGATGGGATAAATATGAGTACATTAACTGACAGTAAAACTTCACAACAATCGAGTTTCATGCCAATGGCAATAGTCGGAGGATTATTTTTTGTCTTCGGTTTTATTACCTGGCTAAATGGTTCCTTAATTCCCTTTTTAAAAATTGCTTGTGAGCTTGATCATATGGAAGCTTATTTAGTGACAATGGCATTTTATATTGCTTATACCGTTATGGCGTTACCGGTTTCAATGCTTTTAAAGCGTACGGGTTATAAAACAGGCATGGTGCTTGGGTTAGCAATAATGGCAATTGGTGCCTTAGTTTTTATTCCTGCTGCTTATGAACGCATGTATAGTATTTTTCTTTTAGCCTTATTTATTCTCGCTTCAGGATTAACATTACTTCAAACAGCTGCTAATCCTTATATTGTATTATTGGGGCCAAAAGAAACTGCTGCAGTTCGTATCAGCATCATGGGCTTACTCAATAAAGGTGCGGGTATTATTGCTCCGATTGTTTTTACCGCTTTCATACTAACCGACATGACAGGGTTCGCTGATGAAAAGCTTGCGTTACTTAGCGAAGCTGAACGTATGATTCAACTCTCAGAATTATCAACTCGCTTAATACTGCCTTATATTGTTATGGCGCTAATGCTAGGTGTTTTAGCTGTTCTTATTCATTTCTCTCCATTACCCGAGCCCAAGCATGCAGATGACAATGAGCAAAACGAAAGTAAACATGAAAAGGCCTCGCGTTGGGGAATATTAAAATTTCCACAACTTATTTTTGGTGCGTTAACGTTATTCTTTTATATGGGAGTTGAAGTGATTGCCGGTGACACCATTGGCTTGTTTGGACAGGAACTCGGGGTTGAGAACTTTGGACAATTAACCTCTTACACAATGGCATTTATGGTTGGTGCTTATATTACAGGTATGCTGACAATTCCTCGTTTTATTAGTCAGGAAGTGGCATTGGCACTATCTGGAATATTAGGTGTGATCCTATCGGTTTTAATTTTGAATACCACAGGAACAAGTGACTCAGTATGGCAGGCTTTATTTGCGTGGACCGGTATTACAGCCATTCCTAATGTTGTTCTATATGTTGCTATGCTGGGGTTTGCCAATGCATTAGTTTGGCCTGCAATTTGGCCTATGGCATTAGAAGGCTTAGGGCGCTATACCAGTACAGGTTCAGCTTTATTAATTATGGGTATTTCAGGCGGAGCAATATTACCCTTGGTTTATGGCAGTATCGTTGAGTCGACAGGAAACTCACAAGCGGCCTATTGGATTATGATCCCTTGTTACCTTGTTATTGTATGGTATGCCACAGTAGGTCATAAAATCAGAAAATCGAACACAATCAAAGTGGTAAAAGAGTCAGCATGAAACATTTAATAACTTGTCTACAAAAGCAGCCATTGGCTGTACTCTTTACACTAATAATAACGTTAAATTCAGCGCACAGCGCAGAGAGCAGTCATCAGGTAGATTCTCAACAGCCCAACATTATTTTATTTTTAGTTGATGACATGGGGTGGCAAGATACTTCGGTGGCTTTTGCAGGTAAACTTACCCCAGCTAATCAACATTTTAGTACGCCTAATATGGAAAAATTAGCACAGCAAGGGGTAAAGTTTACTCAAGCTTATTCACATGCAGTATGTTCACCAAGTCGCGTTTCTATGATGACAGGGAAAAACCCGACGAGGCACCATGTAACTAATTGGACTTTAAGAGCTAATGAAGAACACTCAGGTAGTTGGGGGCCAACAGCACCACCAAAAAACTGGCGGAAAGAAGGTTTGCAAGCCTCTGACATT
The DNA here is from genome assembly GCF_056238625.1 of Colwellia sp. F1. NCBI lineage: Bacteria > Pseudomonadati > Pseudomonadota > Gammaproteobacteria > Alteromonadales > Colwelliaceae > Colwellia > Colwellia sp. F1. The sequence continues at coordinate 323,882 of NZ_JBWDLI010000002.1, read as the reverse complement.
ACACTACCTAAATTATTACAAAAAGCGGGTTATCATACTATCCATGTGGGAAAAGCCCATTTTGGTGCAATTGGAACGACAGGGGCAGAGCCGTTAAACTTAGGCTTTGATCTTAATGTTGCAGGTCACTCAGCAGGTGCGCCAGCCTCGTATTTAGGGGAAAATAGCTTTGGTAATGATTTACCCGTAATAGATAATTATCCACGTGGAGTACCTGGCCTCACTGAATATCATAATAAACCAGTGCATTTAACTGATGCTTTAACTGAAAAAGCTAAACAGTTAATAAGCCAAGCGTCAGTAAAGAATAAACCGTTTTTCATGAATATGGCGCACTATGCAGTGCATACGCCAATTGAACCTCACCCTAGACTAGTAGCTTCTTATCAAAACAAGGCTTATACCAATACTGATATAGATATTCCCGAAGTAGAAGAAAATTACGCCTCTTTAGTTGAGGGTATGGACGAAAGTTTAGGTGCATTAATAGAACATTTAGATGATTTAGGTATTGCTGAAAATACGCTCATTATCTTTACATCAGATAATGGTGGTTTGTCAGGACATACTCGGGAAACATCACCTAGAGGTACAGAATTAAATAGTCATAATTGGCCACTGAACTCTGGCAAAGGCTCGGCATATGAAGGGGGTACGCGTGTACCATATATTGCAGCTTGGGCTAAACCAACAACGAAAAATACGTTACAAAAAAAATGGCCAATTGCATTAAATAGTACTTCTAACCAACCATTAATAATTGAAGACTTATTTCCAACTATTTTGTCGGTTGCTAATGCCAGCCAGCAAATCCCCAAAGACTACAAGTTAGACGGTATTGATATGACTGGGGCTTGGCTTTCACCTAGCCAGAAAATACAAGCAACAAATACAAGAGCATTGATATTCCATTACCCACATGTGTGGGGTCCCCATGGGCCAGGCTATCAACCTCATAGTGCTATGAGGCTAGGCGAATGGAAAATAATTTATTATTACAATAGCAAAACCTGGGAATTATATAACTTAACTCATGACATAGGTGAAGAGGTTAATTTAGCAAGTCACGAAACCAAGCGTCTAAGGACAATGGCTAAACAGCTAGAGAAAGAGTTGGAATTAAAAAAGGTGCAATGGCCAATAAACCGCTTAACTAAGAAGACGGTAAAGCTAGAGCTAATAAATTAAAGCGAAATGCCGTCCTAATTCCCCTGCCGTTGTCTGTTTAACTTGAAAAATACGCAAGTGTAGCCGTTTATCTGGCATTAAAGTATGTCAACAAAACGGCAATAATATTAACAATGTAAAAGTGGTCATTTCTTAAATGTGGCATGGGCGTCTAAATGGCAAACCCTAAATATTTAGCGTTATGACTTTTATTACTTGCGTACCAGGAATCAGCTATTTTTCTACACCTCTTAGATCGACTCTTGACAAAGCCTTTTTTGAAATTGTTGACAAAGTTATTGCCTGCAACCTATCCTTGTAGTAATGTTGTCATGTAGTAAGGTTATAAGACAAGCGGTTGTTTGAGTCGATATCTTAAGAGTTTGCTGGTATCAACTTCTAATGCTAATGGCATTTATAAAAAAGTGAGGCTACTCTATGAAACATTGTTTACACATAACACCTAAGTCGACTAAAAAGTTATCACGGTCAACCAGGAAGAACATTAAGCGACTTTCTATTGCGTTATTTTCGATAGTTGCTTCGTATAGTTCATTTGGTCAAACTGCATGCTTACCTGATACCAGTAATGATGTAGGTTTTTCTCCCATTGGAGATCTGGCGATTATAGATGTTACTACCGATGGTGACAATGGTGACGGTGTGGGTGATGGTGCATTATTGTTTGATGGGCAATCGGCTGTAGCGAATCTAGGTGGCGCCTATCGATTTAGTTGTGTTATGGTTGAAAATGAACCTTTATCAATAGCCACTTATGTTTACAACCCACGTTCTTCCTATGTGAAACTTAAAGTTACTTTACATAATGTTACCGATGATAAAGAGCTCGCAAGCACTAAAGCTCTTGCGCTCACTTCGTCTAACAGCAACGTAAATAACTTTAGTTTAAACTACATCCCCAACAATGACGATAATGGTGATGAACTGGAGTTGCGATATATTCGCACAGATGGTGGTCATACTGCACGTGATTTTGCTGTGGACAATGCAACTCTTAACGGGCAGCCTTTGCAAATGAAAAAGGCACCGCCACCACCCAATCCTGCTTGTTCAGCACCTATTGTATTCAATACTGATATAGCACTTACTTCAGCAACACCTAAACAAGTTGCTGATGTTAATAAAATTTATACAGCACTCTCTGATAGGTATGTTGGAACAGATGATGATGTTGATCTTATTTTGCTGCAGTCACGTTTAAATCAAGCATTGATTGAGTACGATGCCCTTAATATTGTAGTGGCCGGCGGTTCAATCACAGGTAATGCTATTTCTTATGACAAAGCTGGAAAATTAATTAAAACATTTGCACAGCATTTAAAGCTAGTTGGGCCTAACGATGTCCATATAGCTGAAAAGGCATCCAACATAGTATGGTTAGTATCGCAGAAGTTATGCGATCTTGACATAAAACGCGATTATAACTCATATAGCTATAGGGAATTCGCTCGTAATACTATGCACTTGAAAAATTATCTTTCAGATGAAATCAAAGACATATTCGGCTATACACTGAATATACAATCAGGTGGCTTTTTGCATTTTTGGGGTGACTATCAAGCCGGGGTAGGCTACAACACCGACTGGATGCACAATATGGGTGACTCTATTGTATTGTTTGGTTTATGGAAAACCGCTACCAGTAATGATGAACGTGTGCAGTGGTTGAAAGCATCAAAGCGATATCTTGAACGTTTTTTAACATTCACAAATGGGACAAGTGATGGTTTAAAACCCGATGGCTCTGGTTTTCATCACTGGGCTGCCTACGACGGATATATGTACGCAATGGCTTCTGTTATAAGCATCATAAGCGCGTTTGATGATACCTCTTTTCAAATAGACATTAATGCATACAAAAATTTACGTGACTTCATCTATGCGCAACGAATGATGAGTAATGACTCAGGTATAAAAGCTTTGTCTATGGTAGGGCGTAATCCACATATTAAAACTATTTCGACAACTCCTTGGGATTTAAGGCAGCTAGCGGTAAGCGGGGGGAAAATTCTTGGACTTTCTACCGCAGACCCTGTTTTAGCAGGCTATTACAACAGAACATGGGATGAAGAACCGTTAGTAGACTATAGTAAAAAAGCTGAATTTGAAAGTGGTTTTATACAGTTAAACCATGCTAATGCGGGCGTCGCTAGGCAACAAAGTAACATTGGGAAAGGTGATTGGTTAGCTGTATTTAACGGCTTTAGCGACAACATGATGGGTTCTGAACTCTATTCAAATGCGAATCGTTATGGACGCTATCAAAGTTACGGCTCTTTGGAAGTTATTTACCCAGGGGACAACTCGGTAGGTAATAATGGCTTTGATGTTCAAACATGGAATTGGAACTACAACCCAGGTACAACAACGATTGTATTGCCATGGGAGCACTTGCATGGAGAACGTTCTCGTATTGATGAGAAACAACAAAAACGCTTCGTAGGTTCATTAGCCTTTGATAATAAAGGTGCAGTAAACGGCACCTTAAAAGATACCTTTGGTACCTATGGCATGTTTGCTATGGATTTTCAGGAGCAAGAGTTAGGCAGCGGTTTTGGTACGGTTTACGGTCCTGATACGCACAATACTAGCTTCACTTTCAAAAAATCTAACTTTGCCTTCGGAGACATTATTGTTTCTTTAGCCTCAGATATAAATAACGATGATGGTGTGCATTCAACGGTCACTACCTTATATCAGCGTTTAGCCGATTCACAGAGTGCGGTGGAAGTAAATAGCGCCACATACAGTTCAGAAGGCATGTTGAGTTTCACTGGTGATAGTGATAACTGGGTGATTGATGACTATCAAACAGGCTTTTATGTGGTTGCTGGCAGCGGTGACTTAAAAGTGTGGCAGGGCGTGCAGCAAACGCCTAATCACAAGCAGGTATGGCCTGCTGATATCTCACAAAACGCGGTTGGTGAGTATACAATAGGGTATATTGATCATGGTACAGCACCCCAAAGCTCTGGTTATGAGTATATCACAATACCCAACGCCACCATCGATAGTATGGATAATATCAGTGCTAAGAAGCCTTACATTGTTTATGAAAAAAACAATGCTCGACATGTAATAAAACATACGGGTAAAAATATATGGGCTTACGCGTTGTTCCAAGCATCAAGCAATATGGACTACGTCGATAGTGTGCTAAAAGGGAGTGACACATCATGTTTGGTTATGTATAAAAATCTGAGTAAAAAACATATTCGTTTGTCGGTCGTCGATCCAGATATAGGGTTTACAGCGAGAAACTTGACAGCCGCTGAACCAAAACAAGTGCAGTTAACTCTCCACGGAAAATGGAAATTGGCTAACACTCATCCCAAAGCAAGAGTTATAAATGTTGATAAGAAAATAACGATTCTGGAGTTCGATATAGAGCAAGGACTTCCTGTAGAGGTTAATTTAACACAAAGGAAAAAAATTCAAACGTCGAAGTTGTCTCGATAACTATTTTGAATTGGCCTTGCTATTTTAACTATAACCCACCTCTTATATTTAGGTTGCATTATAAGCTCGGCAATGCCTTAACGTTTACAATTATCAATTATCAATTATCAATAATAAATAAGGAATGTCATGAATAAACTTACGCAATTTGTACAGATACTACTTTTGGGAGTAGCGTTGAGTGTTATGTCGGTACCAACGCCAGCAGCGATCATTGATATTAATATAGATAATGCCTCTAGTTGGGGAGAGTGGGGTGATGTTAACAATACCACCTTATTCATTGATATAGGTGAAGGGAAGCCTGTAATTATTGATGGTATTGCTTGGGATCTTAGCATTGCTTCGCAAGGTTTCTCGTGGTTGAGCGAAGCCGTTATTGAGTTTGGCACTAGTGCGGGTTTAGGGCTTATCGAAGTGGCACCGGGTGTTGATGACGATTTTACAGGTTTTGCTAGCTACACTAGCGGTGGCATTCTCGGCTTAACAGATGAAGGCCTTAATAACATGTTTTTAGCGGATGGTATATTACGTATACAGTTTTTTGAAGATTATGATGATATTGAACAAGGAGCTGATGCATTTTATAACGGCTTCTTTCGCGTATCAACTAGACAAAGCCAAGCCGTTCCAGAACCTAGCATGTTGTCATTGTTTTGTATGGCCTTACTGGCTTTATTAGTTATAGGTAGAATTAAATCTAGCAGAGTTAGCTAAAACATCTGACGTTTACATAATTCTGTGTTCATTTTAAGGCCTTACGGCAAACTATAAGTGGCTATGCTGAGATATATCAATTTAGCATCAATGTCATAAGAAGTACTTTTACTGTTCAGATAACAGATAACATATCTTGAAGGAAGTTGTCGCCAGGTGATTAAAAAGAACCGTGCCGTATGACAAGTCCCCTTAATATTTAATCAATAAGAAAAAATAGGAGTATTAACCATAATGAAAAGCATTCTTGGCATGCTAATCTGCTTGCTAGTCGTAGCTAATAGCTATGGACAAAATATTAACAATCAATTGTTGTCGAAGTTGGACTTTAATCAGGAGCAATTAAGGGAAGTTAAGCAAGCTTACCAAGGGCAGCAATCATCTCAGGCTTTGGCAAAGTTACTGCAATTGTATCGCAATAAAGAGAACCTGTATTTACAGCTAAGCAAAAATGATAGGACTAGCCTACTTAGCACATTCAAACAAGAAACTGATAATTCGATTAGGATCGCTGATCAGGTCAAACAACAATATTTTTTGTTTGACCATAAGTGGGATATGGAACGTACGTACACCCCCTATCACTTTAAGGAGGAAATAGATTGGAATATTAATCCTTTTGGTGACATAGAGTGGGCTTATATGCTCAATAGACATAGATACTGGCAAGAGCTAGGACGAGCCTATTTGCTCACCAACGATGAATCTTATGCATCTGCATTCGTCAACCAAGCATCTCATTGGATTACCAATAATGCATTTAAAAAACGTAGTGAATTAGAGTCGTGGCGTCGTTTAGAGGTGGGTATGCGAGGTGAGTTCTGGATCAAAACATTTGAATACTTTAAGCATTCGCCAAATATCACACCTGAGTTTTTTGCACTGCTACTCAAGTCTTTAGTACAACATGCCGAGTACTTAGCTAGCGACTTTAGCGGATTTGCAAAAACCAGTAATTGGGGGGTTATTGAGTTTCACGGTCTCCTTAATATTGCTTTGTTTCTCGAAGAGTTTACACCTGCAGAAGGGTGGCGCAAGCAAGCCATAGAAGCACTACAAACGACTTTAGAATTACAAGTACTAGACGACGGTAGTCATTGGGAGCAATCGCCCATGTACCATAATGCAGTACTTAGTAACTATATGAATGTTTTACTACTGGCACAAAGGAAAAACTTTTCACTGCCAGCTATATTCAAAAGTAAAACAAGAAGTATGTTGCAGGCCAATATTAAGTGGCAAAAGCCAAACTTTAAGCAACCAATGTTTGGCGATAGCGACGATACTAACACCCAAGATATACTTGCTTTTGGCGCTTCATTATTCGAAGACCCAGTAATGAAAGCTCGCGCGTCAGAGCATCTAGGTTATGATGAACTATTTACTTTAGGTATGAAACGAAGCCTACAGTATGATGCCATTAAGGCTAAACAACCGGCATTCCGTTCAAGTTTTTTAAGTAGCTCAGGTGATGTTTATATGCGCAGCTCTTGGCTAGAAAATGCCTCTTATACCGGCTTTCATCTTCGAAAATTGGGTTGTGGTCATGGCCATGACGATATCTTGCATTTTGATCTATACGCCAATCAAAGGGATTATCTTGTTGATTCAGGACGTTATAGCTATGTTGACAATGATTTGAGAGAATATTTCAAAGGTAATCGAAGTCACAATACCCTAGGTGTGGATGATTTACCCAATAGTGTTTATAAAAATACTTGGGAAAATGAATTCGAAGCAAGATCTCAAGGAGTATATACCCACCTTAGCGATAATTTTGATTATGCGGAAGCTGAAAATACAGCCTATCAGCGCCTTAGTGATCCCGTATCCATGAAGCGTCGCTTATTGTTTTTAATCGATAACGTTTGGGTTGTTGTTGATAGCTTTGCTGCTAATGGTAAACATAAATACTCGCAGTATTTTAACTTTCCCAATGACAAGGTTCAGATTGATGAAGAAAACAACCGCGTACTTACCAGTTACAACCAAGATAACTTAGTTATCGTGCCAGTCAATAAAGTCGATATGCTGCTTGAGGAGTCTTGGGTTTCCACTGATTATAACTTAAAAGAAAAAGCCTTGTCGGCAGAGTTTTTTAGCAATGCCACCGGCTTTACCTCATTTATCAGCTTGCTTTATTTTCCAGAGCAAACCACGCTCAACTATAAAAAAGTACCAGTCTACTCTAGACGGGATAAATTACTTGATGAAACCGATGTTGAAGCCATTGCTCTAGAAGTTGATGGTAAGGAATATATCTTTGTCGTGGTTCATAATTCTCCTGCACCTGCGGAAAACTTCTTTGTGGTGGAAGGGCAATACGTTCGTGGAGAAGTGATTTTATTGGAGAAGTTAGCACAGGGGTATGCGACTACGATTATCAAAGAATAAAGTAGAAACTGTTGATAACGGTTTTTAAACTTGCATCAACAGGCACTTTAATAGCCTTAAACTACAACTAAAACTAAAACCGTCGCTGTTAAATAGGCCAAATATGTTGTTTATTTACCTAATACAGAGAGACAACAGATAAAGACGATTAATGCACAAAAAATTAAGCTTAATCTAAACAATTAATAATAGACGTTGAAACACTTAAAATGTAGATAAGTCTAGTGTTAAACCCAATAGGCTAAGTTGCTGAATGTATCGAAGCCTTAGCTCGATTAAAATAATATAAAAAAGAATTGGATGGTATAATTGAAATGACTAAATATCTTAAACATATAACATTATTAGCAATAATCACAGGGTTTTTATCGGGCTGTAATAGCAAGCCTAATACGGGAGACATAGTAGAGAAAAAAGTAACAAAACCAAATATTCTATTTATATTTCCAGATCAATTTAGAAACGCAGCAGTTGGTATCAATCAACAAGATCCTGTTCATACGCCTAACCTAGATAAACTGGCAAGAGAAGGGATGGTTATTTCCAATGCTATCAGCAATTATCCGCTTTGTAGTCCCTATCGAGCTATGCTGATGACAGGAAAACTACCTTATAACAACCAAGTATTAAGTAATAGTAACTCTAACCGACATAAGTACAATAACTCTTGGCAAAAAGAAGACGTTAGCATTTCAGATGTCTTAGTGAAGAATGGCTATGATGCGGGTTATGTTGGTAAGCTACATCTCATGTCTCCGCCTCCAATAGAGGGGGACGACACGGTAATTTGGGATGCATATCAACCCAAAGAATTACGTCATGGCTTCAACTTTTGGTATGCCTACGGCACATTCGATGAGCATAACAATCCTCACTACTGGATCAATGATGCTAAAGAAGATGAACTGACTTATGTTAATGAATGGTCCTCAAAACATGAAGCGGATGTCATAATTGATTACATCAAAAACCCTTCTAAAAACACAAGAGATGCAGACAAACCTTTCGCGTTGTTCTGGTCTGTAAATCCACCACATCCACCTTATCAATATGTACCTGAAAAATATTTAGAACATTATAACGATAAATCATTAGATGAATTATTAGTACGAGGCAATGTAGCGTTAGACACAGACGCTAGCGAGTTGGCTTTTCATCCTGGTGCTACCAGAAAGCGAACAGATTTAGCAAAAGACCACATTAGAAATCACTTTGCTATGGTTACTGGTGTTGACGAGCAAATAGGCCGGGTTTTAAAAGCCCTAAAAGAGGAAGGATTAGAAGAAAATACTATTGTCGTGATTACCTCTGATCATGGTGAAATGATGGGAAGTCATGGCTTAATGTCTAAAAACGTATGGTTTGAAGAAGCCATTAATGTCCCGTTTATAATTAAGTGGCCAAATGAAATTAGAGGCGCTCAAAAGAGTGACTTAATCGTCAGTGTTACCGATATTATGCCAACACTTTTGAATATGGTTGACGCGACAGATGGCATTCCTGCAAATTTAGATGGGGAAGATCTATCGTCTCTTATTCTAAAGGGAGATGGTGAACAGCCTACATCAGCTTTATATTACTACATTTTAGAAGGTCAACCTGAGTCAGGGCACCGAGGGATAAGAACACATCGATATACCTATGTTGTCACTGTTGATAAAGACGATGTAGAGCGTAAATTTTTATATGATAATAAGAATGACCCGTATCAAAAAGAAAACGTGATAGGCAAGGACAAAGCTACCCAGAGCAAACTGCATGCTCAATTATTAGCAAGCTTAAAAGATAAGAAAGATCCTTGGTTAGAAAAATATAATGCTAGGCACTCTGCCAGCTTAGTTGAATAAACCAAGCGAGGTGTTTTACTAAGTAGTGCCTTAAAGAAGATTACCTGGTGATGAGGCATATATAGACTAAATAGAGCAGGGAATATTGCTAGTAGATAGCATTCCCTGCTTTACATTAGCCTGCAACAGACTTTGTATTTCAACGACGTACGTACTCTATCCCAAAACGATTTAAGGCTGTTTTTCTTTCCTCATTGGCAGAGCCGTTCTTGCCCCTAGCACTATCGTAAAACACATCAGTTTTTACATTCCCTGGTAGCCTTTTGAATAAAACTGTTAAGTGATTTGGTACCATGGTTGGGTTTTATAGCTTGTCGACTGTATTGAGGGTAGTTGAATGGTGTATATAAGTTCGCCCTATCGGCACAGTAAAAACGACAGATTTAATGCCTTTTGCTGCTGGCAAGCAAATGCTTCTCGTTCTTTCTTATGCATAATTTACCTATCCAAAACCCTAGTTGGGTATTAAGAATAGGCAATTACAGAGACTTTGTTGCAGGGCCTTTACACAGAGACACTTAATTCGTTTAGTCTCTGATATGTTGACACTTTTTTATGCTGCTTTAGAATAATGCCCGCTACATTGATTAACTTAACCAGGCAGGAATACCATTTTCTTGTTGCCACTTATTTAAACGTTTTTCTAAAAAATCATCACTCCAAACCTTCATATGGCTCGGTAGTTTGTTTTCTGCAGGCAGCCATACTTTTAGTTGCTCTTTTAATGCATCATATTGCCTGTCGTGCGCCAAATTATAATGTTCATTCGCGTCATTAAGGTGATCATAAAGCTCTTCACTACCATCGCGATAACGAGTATAGCGCCATCGCTCGTCTCTAATTGAGTGATTATTATAGCCCCAAGTTGTTACTGCCGGTCTGCTGCGATTTTTCGCTGGATTAATCAACAATGGTTTTAAGGACAAGCCTTCATTACTGTGAACTACGGGTAATTGACACAATTGTGTTAGTGTAGGGTAAATGTCAAGTAAACTCACTACCTGATCACACCGTTGCCCTTGGGTTTGTTTCGGTAATTTTATGACCAAAGGGACATGGGTTGACTCTTCCCATAAGCTCATTTTACGCCAGTTTTTATGTTCACCAAAGTTTTGACCATGATCCGACCACAAGATTACCAGCGTATTATCTTTATACTGACTTTGTTCAAGCGCATTAAGTACTTTACCAACTTGGTCGTCAACAAACGCAATACAAGCTAAATTAGCACGTACCAATTCGCGCCAAAATGTTGGGCTGACCTGAGTGACAGCATGGTGATCTCCTCCTGGAATAATTCCCAACGCCATGGCCTTAGCATAACGAGGAACATCACGCATTTCATCTTCAATTAAATCAGGCATAATAATTTCATCAAGTGGAAATAGCTCAAAATATTCTTTAGGTGCAGTAAAGGGAACATGAGGCCTAATAAAGCCTGTTGCGAGAAAAAAAGGTTGCGAATGTTTCTCCTTGAGCTGCTCAACCGCCCAATTGGCGATATATTCATCAGGCATAACACCGTTATGGGGAATGTCTTTTCTATCCAATGCCCCCCAACACAATGATTTACCTGGTGTATTGGGGCCGAAAGTTTGGACGATTTGTCCACCATCTTTTGGAAAAGGGTAATATTTATGGTCTTTGCTGCCATGACTACCATAGCCGTAACCGCGATCGAGTAAATACTGATTAGTGATCTCGTAAAAAGGCAGAGTTTCATGCCACTGTTTATCATGGCGATAATCAGAGGTACCGGTGTGAAAGATCTTGCCTCCAGCCATCGTTTTGTAACCGTTATTTTTAAAGTGCTCAGGTAGGGTAGGTGTATCACCTAATAATTGGTCAGCAGTTTCTTCAAATTTAGCATTGGTATACCAACCGGTAGTACTTGGCTTTAATCCAGAGAGTAATGAGTTACGTGATGCTGCACACACAGGCGCACTGCAATGTGCGCTGGTGAAATTGGTTCCGCTATTCATTAATTTATCTATGTTGGGCGTATGCGCTTGCGGATGGCCTTTAAGTGCACCAATCCAGTCATTTAAATCATCAATAGAAATAAATAGCACATTGGGCTGTGATGTCTTATTTGTACAGCCCATAACCGTTGTTCCACCAATTGCCGCAGCGCCTGCTAGTTGTAAAAATGAGCGTCTTGTAAAATTCATTTATTTAACCTGCTTTAATGTTAACTGAACTGGAGCACCTGCAAGCGTATTAACCGTCACGACACTTTTATTATCATCTTGAGCAACTACTTGATAATTTTCACCAGCACCAGACCACTGACCATGTAAAGTAATAGTCACTTGGTTTGGTTTTGGCATATTGTAGCGCCATTTTCTTGAATAAATAGAGACTTCTTTTTGTAAGCCTTGTGGATCAAGTTGTTCGCTATCTTGGCCTTGGTAAAGGTTAAGATCGGGGTTGGTTACCGCTAACAGTAATAGATCCTCTTTTAGTTTGCTCATTACAATAGCGGGTGTGTCAACGCTAGCAACAAGCGTGTCTAGTAAAGTTTCGGTTTTTTCGAAAACAGCATAACCAACCGTATTGGTATCTATATCTTTAACAATATGGGCAGTTTTATCTTGTTGTAAAACTACAACAGGAGGTTGATCACTTTGTAGGGCTTGGTGAAATTGTTCACTTTGTTGTTGATTACTACTCACCAATATAGTGTACTGATATTGGGCATTGTAGGGCGCTTTTCCATGATCAATTAATAAGGTAGCGAAGTTACCTTTAGTGGGTTTTTTATTCTCATTTTCAAACGAACTTTGCTGTTGACGTAACAGTTTTATGGTTTGATCTTTAGGGATAAAATAAGCATTACTACGGGTATCCATATAGTATGCTGGTTTAAGCAAGTGCTCTGTTTTTTGTAGCGCTAGCCCCTGTAAAGGCTGGCCATTTTCATAGGTTTTTATATCGTCGCGGGTTAATGCTTGTTGGAATAAAGTCGTTTCTGTTGGGTATTCACTACTGCTATTAATATTAGAGCCTAGCGCTACAATCCGATTATCAAAGAAAAACACGGATTTTCTTGCGCGTAAATCACTCTGGTACTTATCATGTCCATGTAATTTCATTGCAAAAACTGCACTTTCATTATTTAACTGAGTACCACCAGAGTAACTTTCATCACTCAACAGCATTTCTTCTATACCAGCAAATTCATCAACTTGCTTAATATCTGCTTGGAGCTTATCAAATGGTAAATGTTCTGTCGTCGTGCCCGACCAACGATTCCAATCCCAACCTGCTTCACTGTAACCTGAGTCTACTGTCGATGACGGTAAAATTTCAACATGTCCATAATTCGTGTAGCGACCGTAGTGATTTGCGTTTTCGTAACTTTCATTTCCAACCAAATAACGGCTAAAGCCACGAGCGCTTGCTAACCATTCATCTTGACGGTGCAGCACTAAGCTAGAAAAATTCATTACCCAGCTACCTTCAGGGCTTTTCTCCGGTGTGATGGAAAGATCTTTGGGTACTATGTCAAGTTGCTTTGGTTGATCTTTTACTAAGCGTAAGTACGCTCGCGCAATGTCTTCATCGCCCATTAATGTCAAATAAATGAATGGGCTCAGGGTGATTGAAACATACTCTTCTGGGTGGCGGCCGGACAAGCTCATAGGAGCTTTTAAACCGTTAGAAAAGATACGAGTCATTAAAATAGACTTTTTTAGACGCTGATAAGCTTTATCTGTTATGGCAAAAGGGGATTGGCTCATATAGTAAACCACAGGAGAAAGCCCACTTAAACCACCATTACCATAAGCAACATAATGTTGGGCGTGGTGAAAGAATGAACCATCGCTTTGAATCCCTCCGCCTAATCCCTTAGTCGCCGTCATGGAAAATGACATCCAACGAGTTAAACTGTTTAAGTAAGCAACTTTTTTATTAGGTTCATTTTCCATCAGTATACTCATCAGCATACCCGGTAAAAAAGTGTTCATTACATCAACATTAAAACCTCTGTTATCTTGTTCATCTCTGAATATTCTGCCTAAGCCCGATAACCATGCAATTGCCTGTTGCGCATTTTGATATTGGTCTTTTAACATGTCACGGCCAAGAAACAAGGCCTTAGTCCAACTTCGCATTGGGTAGCCTTGGTGATGCATTATGCCGACAGCACTACCATGGATATATCCATGTTCATGGATTTGTTTTACTAATAGATAGAATTGGTTTGCCACTAGCGCTTTGTACTCTGGCGCATCCAGTTTTTTATGAGCTACCGCAAGGTTGAATAAATGCTTACTCACCTTAGCAAAAAGCATGGTTGTTTTATTGATTTCATCCAGTGTTTCTTTATTTACATTGGCATATTCATACACTTCTATTTGTCGCCACATTTGTACGGCTTTGAGTTGACTGTTATCAAGGTAAGCAAGCTCTCTACCTTTTTTTAAAAGAGTTTTAACGTCATCGGTATTGAAATTGCTTGTGTTCTTTAACAAATCTTCATCAATACGTTGCATTATCGTGTCCGTTGCTAACACTTTTGCAGCACTAGCTGTAGCATAAGGGGTTTGTTCAAATGCGTACCGCCATTGGTCGTATTGTAATATTGCACCCCAATGAGCGTTGGCGCGTTTGGTAATCTTCTTATTAACAAATGGCACTTGAAAATCAGGTGTTGGCCAACGAGGATCTACTGGTATGCTTAAGGCCATCAAATCAAAGTAAAGAGTACCATCAACATTTGGAGCTGTGATTGTTAATTGATCCATATTAACGTCGGGGGTTCCTTGCATATCTGTTTCAAAAGGAACAGCAATAGCACGCCAACCGGTAAAGTTGAGGTTCATCTCAAAGTGGCTATTAAGTTTGCCTTTAGTTGAAAATGCAAACCGCAATGTCCCTGAACTGGCTTTCGTATTATAAATCCAAGTCATGTAGGTGTGTTTAGCTTTAACTTTAGCGTTTGGCGCATATTCTTCATAGCCAATATTTTCATTAAACTTAATTGAATCCCCTGCTTTAAACTGCCACATTAAAGCATGTTCACCTGACTTAAAATACTGACGACTAAGCCCTAAGCTACTCGTAGAAGAATGCGCTAGAGACTTTGGCAACTCCTCGAAAGACTGTACAAGTGAGCGTTGTGAAGCAACCGCTTGTATGGAAAAAAAAGACAGTATTAAAAAGATCGTCGAGCTTAATATAATTCGATAAATAGACATGTGCACACCAGTTAAATTAATGTTGTATGACATCTTACAACCTAAAGTAGTCAATTTAAAGTTATTATTGTAAAAAATAAAGTAATTTATTATTTTCCTTTAAAACAATAGCTTAAGATTTTTTTTAAAGTCTAACGATGTAAATTGTCAGGGCATGTAACGTATAATGAGCAAGGGTTTGGCGATAAAACAAACTATTGTTTAGGTCAAGGTAATTGTAGGTATCATATATCAACCAAAAGAATATTTTTTATTTATCATTTAATTACAACAAGTTAATTGTTAGGCTTTTGGTGAATTAACGAATTTGTTTTTTCTGGGCTTGTTTAGTAATTTAATAAATGTATACTTGTATGAAGACTGACAACGAGACTATAGATGATTGTTGCAGGATATGGCTTGATATAATTTATGTAAATCAGGTTTTTAGTTTAGTAATACAGGGGGGAGTATAATGAAATTTTATAAGAAGATAAGTCACACAGGCTTGTTGTTAGTGACTTTATTAGTTGGGCAAGCATGTGCAAGTAAACCTGAAATGTCAGATCAATTCAATCAGGCTGACGTTTATCAAGCCATGAAGTTTGTTTCAGATTGGCAGTGGCAGCAGTTTAACCCGAAAACTAACTTATTTGAAGGTTATGAAGAGGGGGCTTATATGGCTGCAACTGATGGAGACAGTCATCCTCAAGGTTGGGTTTATGCGGCATTTCATGTTGGCATGGCAAAGTGGGCAAAGCTTGCTGACCAACAAGGTGATGAGCAATATTTTAAAAAGCTATACGATATCGCTAAGCGTAATCAGTATCTTTTTGCTCCACGTATTTATAACGCTGATGATTATGCTATTGGTCAGTTATATCTAGACCTATATGACAAGTACCAAGACCCAGCAATGTTGGTACCATTAAAAACTGTTTTCGATATTATCCTAAACTCTCCTTCATCTGCTGACTTGAATTTTAAAATGATCCAGCCAGATAAAGCAGCCACTGGGGATTACGCAGGCCAGCCTTATGAATCATATGAAGGGCGAACGTTTAATATTGTTCCTTGTAAGGAACGATGGTGTTGGGCTGATGCATTATTTATGGGACCACCCGTTTGGATGCATTTAGCTAAAGTAACGGGAGAAAAAAAATATTTAGACTTTGCTAATAGCGAATTCTGGGAAACGGTTGATTTACTTTGGGATAAAGAAGACCATTTATTTTACCGCGATAGTCGTTTTTTTAATAAGCGTGAAGAAAATGGCGAGAAAGTGATTTGGGCTAGAGGCGTTGGTTGGGTTGTTGCTGGTTTAGCACGTATTCTAGAAAATGTACCGCAAGATCATCCTCAGCGAGCAGGCTATGAAGACATTTTTAAGAAAGTAATGGCTCGCTTAGCGAGTGCTCAGCAAAGTGATGGTTTCTGGCGCCCTTCAGTTTTGGCTCCTGAGTCGCAACCTTTTAAAGAGTCTAGCGGTACAGCGCTTATCGCTTATGCCTATGCTGCTGGCATTAACCAAGGTATTTTAGATAAGAAAACTTATTTGCCTGTCGTGAAAAAAGCGTGGTCAGCATTAATTGGTGTTGTACAACCCGACGGTAAGTTGGGATGGGTACAGCAAATAGCGGCCTCACCAGATTCGGTTTCAGCAGACGATACTCAAATATACGCGGTAGGTGGTTTTTTACTAACAGGTACCGAGATTTATAAAATGATAAACAAATAGGCGTTATTTTATATTTATGCTCAGTGTCTTTTGGACTCTGAGCATATCATCTATCCTAATTTAGTTTTAATTGACTTGGAAAACAATATCTTTTCTCGCCGCTTAACCACTTTTATTAATGTAACTTCTTCAAATAGCGCTCGCTAGCCCTTACCATTCCTGAGTTTTTATTATTAATAATAAAAACACTCAATAAATAAAAAACACATCCCTAAATTACAGATTTTCAGTAGTTTTCAATGTGTTCTACTAATTTTAATTGGTGCACGAAAAAAACTTGTACAGAAGCTCATATGATCGTATGGTTATATGATGACTGATAAGTTAAACGAAGAAATTTAACACAATTTGTCATGGCCAAGGAAGGGAGTCTCAAAACGTAGGAGTGTTATAAGTTAACAATATTATACAAAACAGGGTGGAGATATGAATTTTAAAGCAAACACTATAGCAGCAGCTGTATTTGTTGCCATTTCTAGTACTGCAGCAGTGGCAGAGGAAGAAACAAACGCAGCGGCTACAGCACAAGCGGACCAAACGGAAGTGCTTACCGTAACCGGAATTAGGGGAAGTTTAGTTCGTTCATTATTTGATAAGCGTAATGCAGGTAATGTAGTTGACGGTGTATCTGCAGAAGATATTGGTAAATTTCCTGATCAAAACGTAGCTGAATCACTACAGCGTATTACGGGGGTTACCATTGACCGTGGCGCTTCTGGGGAAGGTGAGCAAATTTCAATTCGTGGTTTTGGGCCAAATTTTAATAACGTTTTATTTAATGGTCGTAGTATGCCATCAGATAATGATCAACGTGGCTTTTCATTTGATTTAATAGCTTCAGAGTTAATCAGCGGTGCAGATGTATATAAAACACTACGTGCAGATACGCTTGAGGGTGGTTTAGGTGGAACCGTTAATGTTAAAACGGCTAAACCCTTAGATTTTGAAGGTTTTAAAAGCGCAGCTTCGGTAAAAGGTGTTTACGATACCCTAGCAGAAAGCACTAATCCTTACGTTTCAGCATTAGTCAGCCAGAACTTTGATAGTGACTTTGGTGTGTTAGCATCGTTTGCTTATCAGCAACGTGATGCCCGTGTAGATCAAGCTAAAATTGCAACATCTAAGTTTACATCATATATCACCGATACTATAGGTAGAACATACACAGGTCCAGAAGGATCAGATACTTTATCACCAGAGCAACACCTTCGTCCGGCAGGAGCGACGCAAGTCCTACAAAGGTCAGATCGTGAACGTATTGGTGGCACCTTAGTGGGGCAATGGCAAGCAACAGATAATGTTCTAATTACAACGGATGTTTTATATTCTAAGTTAACAGATATAAAAAATAATAAAACACTGATTAACAACTACGGTTTAGATAACATTTATAATGCAAAATTTGATGAATTTGGTACGGTAATTTCTTTTGACCGCCCTGGTGGTGGACAAAATCAAATTTCTCCTGGCGTTATTCAACAATATGAAAATGGTGTAAGACTAGACCCAGGCCAAGCCAATTATATTAGTTCTGATGCTAGAAACCGTGTTAGTACCACACGGATGGTCGGACTTAATATTGATTGGCAAGTTACAGAGGGCTTTAACGCTGTACTTGACATACAAAGTTCTAATTCATCAGGCACTTCAAAAGACAACCCACTTCAAACAGTCATTAGCCCAAGCACAACGGATGTGCATTTTGAAAACACGGGTAACTCATTTAAGTGGTCGAATGATGATGCCTTTAGTGGCGATGCTTCAAATTTTAGAGCGGGAAATCTTTATTACTTTTCCCCAGCGAGTGATGACGATATCACTGAAGTGCGCCTTGATACTGAATGGCTACCTGAAGATAGTGATTATCTAGTTTCGATTAAGTCTGGTCTGTACTACGCCGATAGAGAGAAAAAAAAGTCACTTACTCAATCACGTTGGGGGTCAGCGGCTAAAGTGTTTAGTAATTATCCTATACCAGAGTCACTGTTTAGCAAAGTGGATTTACCCTTTTTACAAGATCATGATAAAGGTGGTTTTGTTAACAGTTGGTATGATTGGGATACCACAGCTATATTTGATTACTTTAATAGCGAAGCTGCAATAGAAAGTTCAAGCTTTATTGGTGAGCAAATAATCAATGACTTTGAAAATGGTGGCACTGATTATTCAACTTTAGCTGAAGCTCAAGCGGCTGCAGATGCTGCGGTGGCGGATAAGATAGCAAGCATTAGAGAGCATATTGCGTCAGCGCCAACAGATGGTGACTTTGGCCTTTATAATAAAGTTGCTGATGCCCGAGCTGATAGAAAATGGCAAGTTAATGAGGAAACCTATGCAGCATATGTAGAAGCAAACTTAGCGGGCGATGCATGGTCAGCGAACGTTGGCTTACGTTATGTTAAGACCAACACTTCTTCTCTTTCTGCAGGTCAAGAATTTCTTGGCACTGATCACATGACCGCGGGTTCTGATCAACTAAACCAAGTGCAAGTTGAAGGGCCTAAAGATGATATATTCTCACAAGGTAGTTACACTAAATTATTACCGAGTCTAAATATAAAATATGATATCTCTGATAACTTAGTCGCACGTTTTGCTTATTCTAAATCACTAACTAGGCCAGCATTATCAGACTTAACTGCTGCTAACGAAATTATTATCCCTAATTTCTTCGAACGAGATGTTTTTGAAGGTAAAATTAATGCCAAGAACACTAATTTGAAACCATTTACTTCAGATAATATTGATCTGGCGCTGGAATGGTACTACGCAGATGAAAGCTATATTGGCGGAACGTACTTCAACAAAAACTTAAGTGATTGGATCACCACAGAAACACAAAATGTAACTCTATATGATCCTATTCAAAACGTTGATAGAGTATTTCAACAAACATCACCATTTAATGCTGAATCAGCCAAAGTTAGTGGTTTAGAGCTTGCGATGTTACATAACTTTGATAGTGGTTTTGGTATTCAAGCTAACTACACTATATTAGATACTACTGGTGCTGCAGATGCAGAGAGTGATTCAAAAGTAAACCTGCACGGTTTATCTGATAGCTCATATAACGTTATTGGCTTTTATGAAAATGGCCCAATCCAAATACGTATTGCCTATAACTGGCGTGAAGGTTATACCACGTGTAGTTACTGTGTTGATACTGCTGTCGGTGGAACTAACGCTTCTCAGTCGGTTGATGATTACGGTCAAATCGATGCATCAGCAAGCTATGACATAACGGATCAAATTACTATTTTTACTGATGTTATTAATTTAACAGACGAAGATCCGTATGAATATACTACCCGTAAAAGTAATATGTTAAGTATTACAGATACAGGAGTTAGGTATTCAGTCGGTGTAAGGGCAACATTCTAACGCGTTATGTTGTTAACTAGTATATTGATGCTCAGTAGATGGTACAGGCTTTAATTAATTTACTGTATTAAATATAAAAACTTATAATAAAAGGCTTTACATTTGTAAGGCCTTTTTTTTGCCAAAGCGATGGAGATAAAGACCTGTTTAAAAAATAGGTGCTAGCTAGAGCAGTATTACCTAAAGTTCACTCTAGTTGAATGCCGTGAAATATATAATTGTAATACTGTTGCTTAACACGTTTTTCTGCGAGAGCGTTATTGCAGCTAATAAATAAGGTTGGATAATTGCGTGAGGAGCATTCTTATTCTTTTGGGTCTTACTACTGAAATTACGCTTAAACTACTTTAGCTGATATTAAACGAGCATCATACACTGACTCTGTCGCGCTTTGTTTCCAGAAGTTCAACATTTCAACCCACACGCCTAAACTATAATTAAAATAACTTTTGCAGTGACAAGCCAAAAAAGAAGTTCATTCGAAGGGTTCTTTATCATCAAATGACGTGGTAATGACTTATTACCTTATGCTTTTAGGCATTGGCGAGTCTAATTACTTTCAAAGCAAGCGCACAAAAAAGGCCAGGAGCAAAGCTACTGGCCTTTAATAAAAACGTCAACGCATGGTAAAGCGAGACATAGTCAACTCCTATGAAAGGAGGAGTAAGTATTCAATTAAAATTTAGCGCGAATACCTAATGAATAACGAGTACCTGTGTCAGTAATACTTAAAATATTAGTTGGACGTTCATAATATGCTAATGGGTCTTCATCAAATAAATTAACAACTGCTGCAACCAAAGACACTTTCTTGGTAAGTCGGTAGCTTGCTGAGGCATCAACTTGACCATAATCATCAATTGATTGGCTATGCGATCTAACACAGTCACGACATTTTGTGTAACCTTCGCGCCAGTTGTAAGCAATACGAAGTTGTAAAGGCCCATTTTCATAAAAACCAATAACGTTGTATGAGCTATCAGATAAACCATACATAGTTACTTTTGAGTCACTCTCTGCATCTGCAGCACCAGTAGTATCTAATATAGTGTAGTTAGCTTGAATACCAAAACCATTATCAAAGTTATGTAATATCGCAAGTTCTAAACCATTAACTTTGGCTGATGCAACATTAACAGGAGATGATGTTGTGAACTCTCTATCAACGTTTTGAATGGTATCGAATAGCGTTGTTTGGTAACTTTCAGTGGTGATCCAATCCGTTAAGCTTTTTCTAAAATAAGTGCCGCCAATGTAGCTTTCAGGGGCGTAGTACCATTCTAGTGCTAAGTCAATATTAGCAGAGCTAAATGGCTTTAAATCAGTGTTTTTAGCTTGTATTTCACCTTCAAAACCCTGCTCTTCACTAAAAGAAGGCACTTTAAATGTTTGAGCAGCGGTTAAATCAGATAGCTTTGGTCTACTAAGTGATTGAGAGTAAGCAAAACGTGCGACTAAATCATCATTGATGTCATATTTTACATTTAGACTGGGTAATAGTTTTGAATAACTGCCTTTTGACAGTCTTGTTTCACCCGTAGCAATTTGAAGGCTTAATGTCTCTGTGCCTGCTGTAATTGTATCTGTTCCAACAAATACTTGACCAGCCGAGATAGAGGAAGTATCAGTAGTAACATAGCGTAAACCAAGGTTGGCACTCCAAGAGTCTCCCATTAAATTAGCCTCAACATATGCAGCCATTGTCTCTTCATTTACTTGCCACTTTCTATCTGCTCTTGCATCCGCTGCCTTGTTATAAAGCCCAAAATTACCGTCTGTTGGTGCAGAAGCAAAGTAACCTTGAATCTTTTCAATTCTAGCGGCTACTGCAGCATCTGCTGCTGCTTGAGCATCTTCTAAACTCGCATATTTAGGGTCACCATTTTCAAAGTTATGGATAATCTGATCCCCAATAAAAGATGCACTTGCTAATGCTTCTGGGCTGTTAAAATAATCAAATATACCTGCAGCATCAAAATCAGGCCATGTATGGACAAAGCCGCCTTGGTCATGATCACTTAGAAACTTTATTGATGTGTTATTCAGTAAAGATTCAGGTATTGGGAAGCCACTAAAAGCTTTAGCTGCTTCGGTCCAACGCGATTGATAAAGCGCGGTATTCTTTTGTCTATCTGAGTAGTAAACACCTGTTCTAACTGATGTTAAATAACCCATATCTTCAACTTGCCATTCCGTATCAATACGAGCTTCAGTAATGTCGTCTTTACTTGATGGAGAAAAGTAATATAAATTGCCAGCGGTGTAGTTTTTTAAACTAGTGTCAAAAGCCGAATCACTTGACCATTTAAATGAATCACCCGTTCTTTCGAAACTAGTGTCCACTTCGCTAAAGGCTGACAATGATACAAGGGGATTGTCTTTAGATTCAGCAACAGCCTTTGAGCTTTGTACATCAAATACAACAGTAAAATTGTCGGTTAGATCCCAATCAAGGTTAAAACCAACCATGGTGGTTTCACTATTACGATTTCTACCATTGGTATTAATTGAATTTTTTTGACCCGCTGTTTGTTTTACTCCATCTATCCAAATCTCTCTAACACCTGGAGAAGGTATGGCACTGCCAGGACGCGTAAAAGAGGTAACGCTTCCAAACTCATCCCATTCTGCGTTAAAAAGATCATTTTTACCAAAATAATTACTTAACACCTTATTATTTTTATTATCTTCTAGCTTAGAATATAGAACATCGGCCGATAGCAATATATTATCAGTGGCTTGCCATTGAGCAACTAAAGTTCCGCCAATACGTTCTCGATCTGATCTTTGTAATACTTGCTTCGCCCCCATCGGTCTAAGGTAACTTTCTGTTGTTTTCGAGTCCTTAGTACTACCGGTATATACAGGGGTATTTGCATAACCATCAACTACAGCTTTATCAAAACGAGCATCGCGCTGTTGGTAAGCAAACGATGCTAGAAGACCAAAATCATTATCAAAGTTTTGACTAATTAAGGCTGAAACAAAAGGGTTAGTACTTTCTGCGAGTGTGTCATAAACACCTTTTGCTGATGCTGCGGCTTTAAAACCGTCATAGTTAAGTGGCTTAGCTGTTTTAACATTAACAGTGCCGCCTAAACCACCTTCAAGCGTGTCTGCCTTTAATGTTTTATATACATCTGCACCAGTGATTAGCTCAGAGGCAATTAAGTCAAATGAAAAGCCGCGTTGACTGTTGTCTGCTGGCATAGTACGGCCATTAAATAAAACGTTGTTAAATGCTGGTCCAAAACCACGAATAGATATTTGCTGCCCCTCGCCAGACTCGTCACGGTCAATGGTAACCCCTGTAATACGCTGCAGTGATTCAGCTACGTTTTGATCAGGAAATTTACCGATATCTTCAGCTGAAATCCCATCCATAACATTTGCTGCTGCACGCTTGTCAAATAGTGACCGGACCAAACTACCTCTGATACCAGTGACTGTAATGACTTCAGTTTCCTTTATTTTTTGTTCAGTTGTTTCTTCAGCAAGTGTTACCAAGCTTGTACTGGCTATTGCAAGACCCATTAAGTGCATGGATATAGTTTTACTGATTAGTGAACGTTTATGTAACATGAGTAATCCCCGATATAATTATAATATTCTTTCTAGGGTGTAAGTCGTAAAAGCAAATATATTACAACTCTTATTGTGTTATTTAATATCAAAGAAAAATATAATTTGATATTAAATAGAGCTGCTTCCAACTCGGTACAAGTAGAACAACGTAATGATTTAAGCGCACCCTTATCACTTGTATGATAACCATACTATCATGTTAACATACAAGCAAGTATTTTGTTTTAATTTGAAAAAATAAAATAAAATACCATTTTAAAACAATGGTTTAATTGGATATTTCGAGGTTAATTTAAATGTATGTTTCTTTCAGTTAACGAAGTGATGGCGCCGAAAAATTGTTGTACTAATTGAATTTACGTTAAAAACAAGTAGATTAGCGCTTCAGTATAAAAATTGAAATGAATAGGGTTACGACTTTAAAAAACGGTTCAATTGTTAAGGCGCTTTGCGCTTATTATTATGCAATTGTGGATCATTTCTTTTAGGTGTGGTGTGCATTAGCTTGCTCCTATTTGAACCTGAAGAAGGTATAATTGTCTAGATAACGCAAATATTAGAGGAATTTACCGCACGCTTACGTTTATTTTAAGTGCTCTATCTATATTAATCTCGTAGACATAGTTGAGATTATTGTGTTGATATTTTACATATATTTATATGTTGGGATAAATTCGCACATTCGAAGCTAACCAACAGAGTATAAAAGGCTCTTTAGGTTAGCTTCTTTAATGTAATCACATTATCTTTTCAGATATTGCTATTTTATAGGCTCGTTTCATTTCTTGCGTTTTAACGGGGTATTTATCAGCCAAGTTTTTTGTTTGGCCTGGATCTTTAACCAAATCATATAACTGGTAACATGAGCAATAGCCGGTTTCTATATCTTCTTTGGCCAGTTTCTCATCACCCCAATAAGCAGGTATAAATAACCAATTACCTTCTCTGTAAGCGGTTTTTCCACCTAGGGCTTGCACTACCAATTCCTTGCGACCCTGAGTTGATTGGCCTAATAAGACATCGAGGTGATCTTGGCTGTCAGAAGGAGCAATTTTTTGCCCTGTTAACTTAGCAAATGATGCCAGAAAATCATGTTGAGATATTAGTGCGTTAGATACTCCAGGTTTAATTCTATCAGGCCAACTAACGAGAAACGGAATATGAGTGCCGCCATCGAATAAGCTATATTTCCCCCCACGGAATTTACCTGATGGTGTATGTGCTCCCAGTTTTTCTACTGCTTGATCATTATACCCATCATCAAGTACAGCCCCATTGTCAGATGAAAAAATAACGATTGTATTTTTAGCTAAATTTTCTTTTTTAAGTGTTTTGAGAAACTCTCCAATGGCCCAGTCAGCTTCTAAAATAGCATCACCTCTAGCGCCTAAACCCGATTTGCCAACAAAGCGCTGATTCGGAACACGTGGTACATGAGGTTGATGCAAAGTATAAAAGAGGAAAAATGGCTTGTTTTTGTTTTTTATAACAAAAGATTGCGCTTCTTCAAGAAATAAATCAGACATCTCTTCATCAATCCATTGGGCGCTTTTACCACCTTTTTGCCAGCCGATGCGAGAGATACCATTATTTATACTGTGGAAGTGACCGTTACTAAAACTCATTTTGGTCATTAGTTCTGGGTTGTCTAAGCCGGTAGGTTCACCCTTAAAGTTTTCTTTATAACTGACATAAAGAGGATCGTTTTCTTGCAAACCAACAACATTACCATTTTTAACATACACGTTAGGGACCCTATCGTTTGTCGCCGCCATAATATATGAATAGTCAAAGCCCACCACATTAGGATTAAGCTTTATATGTTGATTCCAATCTACCTGGCCACTACCAAGCCCTAAATGCCATTTACCTATAACAGCAGTAGTATAACCCGATTTTTTTAACATTTTAGGTAGTGTTTGTTGTTTAGGGGCAATAAGTAAAGGCGCATCCCCAGGCAAAATTTTTGCACCTTTTCGCCAAGGGTACTGTCCTGTCAATATAGAGTATCTACTTGGCGTGCACGTAGCGGCAGTGGCGTAACCATTATCAAAACGGATCCCTTGTGTGGCGATACTATCAATATTCGGCGTTGATATTTTGCCAACACCGTATGCACTTACATCACCTATACCTAAATCGTCGGTATAAATAATGACAATATTAGGCTTGTTAATTTCTGTGTTTGCTAGAGTACTCGCAACACCATAAAATGGAATTAAGCTTGCCCCCACTAGTATAAAAGCGAATCGGGTAAGCTGCTTTTTAAATAAAAAATAAATGTTCATATTTGTATGATCCTCTAAATTTTGATCACCAGTATAAATAAATGTTAGCTTGACACTGAATTAGTCAGGTTCAACATTTACTGAGACAGCGTATAATTGTTTAAGTATTGTTGCCATTGGGTTTCGGTAGTGATTTTTTCGGCGCGCTCCCAACCGTAACCTGCAGCATAATTAAGCTTACCTTGTTCATCGGTATGAGAAATTAACCAAACATGACTGTGGTCTTTGAGCGGTGAAGGGCGGTGAATAATTTCATCAACTTGTTCTGGCGCCACTACAACACCCGTTCCTAAATAGTAACCTTTTAACTTTTCCCAGGCGGATATCCAACCTGACTCTTTATTAAAACTGGCTTTTGCAGCTTCATCATGAGTCGTTAAACCAATGGCAATACTAAGATTTTTTGCTGGCTGCCCATTAAGTAAAAACTGTGATGTTACTTCAAATAATTGTGAGCCTAGTGCAAGACTAATTTGTTTTGTTTCAGAAACCTCACCTAATTTTGTTTGCCAGTGATAGTCTAATTCAAAAATGACTTTTTCTGGGTTGTTATCAATGATTCGCCAAGCATTAAAGGTGCTTGAAGGATAAGGAGTGCCATCTATCCAGATAGCCGTGCCGCCTGCGCCTCGTGAGATACCAGTGTGATAAGGGTCATGTCCTTCTCCCCAGTCTGTATGATAACTCACTTTTTTTTCGTAATTATTATACCAATTATCAATAATGGAATAGTCGACACGTTTAAGCCAAGTATCTACACCACTCGCTGCCTTTGTTGGCGTTGCTAATGAAGACGGGCCATAAACTCTAAATGCGACTAGATCATTTTCCCAAGCAAAATCATCTTCACGTATCGGAACAAACTTAGCGTATGCTTTCACTTGCTGTAACTCTTTAGGCTGCAAGTTACTCTCACTAGCGGCTATTTGCTCATTTATTGACGCTTGCTGGACAGAGCAACCCACAGTGGTTAGTAAACATGCTGTGGTGAGTAGCAATGTAGTTATTTTAAGTTTACATTTCATTATGATCTTTACCTTTAGTTGAATAGCGTTAAAGAAACCATGTTCATATGTTATTGGTTTGCTTTGTTCAAATAATGCTTTTGTCAAGTTATCATGTTATAAGACAACGCACAATAACAGATTGCTACCTCTAAGGGTATTAATAGACGGAACTGAGATTAAACTTTTTATAAAATCACTTGTATGATAACATGAGGACTGATATCTTTTGTGTAAGCATTTAAACATTGGAAACTATTATGACATTAGAAACACATCAAAATTTATTTTCGCTAAAAGGCAAAACAGCCTTAGTTACGGGTGCGAGTCGAGGTTTAGGCCAAGCAATAGCTATTGGATTAGCTGGTGCTGGCGCAACGGTTATCTGTAGCAGCTCTAAAGTTGACGGAACAAAGAAAACGGAGCAAATCATTAAAGCTAATGGTGGCGAAGTGTTTTCCGTTAACGCAGATCTATCTAAGCCTGACGAGGTTCGTTCCATGGTTGATAAAGCGTTTTCATTGACAGGTAATATCGACGCTTTGGTTAATAACGGTGGCACTATTTCTAGATTTCCAGCGCATGAGTACCCATTAGATGAATGGCAAAATGTTATTGATGTAAATCTAAATTCAGTCTTTTTAACTTGCCAACTCGTTGGTAGTAAAATGTTAGAAAAACAGCAGGGTAAAATCATTAACATAGCGTCAATGCTTTCTTTCACTGGTGGTATTACAGTGCCAGCATATACAGCAAGTAAGCATGGTGTAGTTGGTATTACCAAAGCATTAGCAAATGAATGGGCAGCTAAAAATGTGCAAGTTAATGCGATAGCGCCTGGTTATTTTCGTACTGACAATACGCAAGCGTTACAAGATGATGTCAACCGCAATCAAGAGATTGAAAAACGAATTCCTGCGGGACAATGGGGCGAACCAGAGCAATTGGTTGGCGCAGTTACATTCTTAGCAAGCCATGCAAGTGATTATGTTAACGGTCACGTGTTAGCTGTTGATGGTGGTTGGTTGGCGCGTTAATCCATTTAATTTTTATTATTTCAAGTAGAGAAAGTATTATGACTTTAGAATATGAAACCCGATATGCGGTTAGTCACAACGAAGCAAAAAGTTTTGACACACAAAAAATAAGAGACGCGTTTTTAGTTGATGATTTATTTCAAACAGACAAAATTAAATTAGTCTACACACATTATGACAGATTTATTGTCGGTGGAGCTGTACCAGGTAATAAAACGCTAAGTTTAGATAGTATTGACCCACTAAAAGCTAAATACTTTTTAGATCGACGTGAGCTAGGTATTATTAATATAGGCTCAACAGGAATCGTATGTGTTGATGGCGAAGAATATATTTTAGAAAATAAAGAAGCGTTATATGTAGGCTCGGGCAATAAATCGGTGAGTTTTACTAGTAAGTGCGCTACTGAAACTGCAAAATTCTATCTAAATTCAGCGCCCGCTCATGCCGCTTATCCGACAAAAAAAGTGAACCAAGAAAATGCCAATACTTTAGAGCTTGGTTCGTTAGAAACATCAAACGAGCGTACTATATATCAGTTAATTATTAATGGTATTGTAGACACCTGTCAGCTGCAAATGGGGTTAACTTGTTTAAAACCTGGTAGTGTTTGGAATACAATGCCTGTACATCAACATGATCGAAGAATGGAAGCTTACCTTTATTTCGATTTAGCACCAGAACAAGCAATTAGCCATTTTATGGGCGAACCAAGTGAAACTCGCCATATTTGGACATCTAATGAACAAGTGGTTGTCTCACCTTCATGGTCTATCCATAGTGGTGCCGGCACCGCTAATTACTCTTTTATTTGGGGAATGGCGGGTGAAAATTTAGATTATGATGATATGGATAAATACGGTCCTACAGAATTAAAATAATCATTCATAAACCTTTCAGGGGAAGAGTATGCTGTCTGCTACT
The DNA here is from genome assembly GCF_056238625.1 of Colwellia sp. F1. Lineage (NCBI taxonomy): Bacteria > Pseudomonadati > Pseudomonadota > Gammaproteobacteria > Alteromonadales > Colwelliaceae > Colwellia > Colwellia sp. F1. The sequence continues at coordinate 295,137 of NZ_JBWDLI010000002.1, read as the reverse complement.
ATTAAATTGTTATGTTTGTTAAGTTTTTTATTATTAATAGGTTGCTCTGAGCAGAGTAATAATAAAGTGCTTAGAGTTAGCCATAACCTTAATGTTGACCATTCCGTACATAGGTCAATTGACTTTATGGCTGAGCGTTTAGCGCATTATTCAAATGGTACGCTGACAGTAAAAATTTACCCTAATAGCCAGCTTGGCTCAGAAAGAGCAATGGTTGAGCTATTACAAATTGGTAGCTTAGCCATGGCTAAAGTTTCAGCCGCTGCGCTGGAGGGGTTCGTGCCTGAAATGAAGGTTTTTAGCGTTCCTTATATTTTTCGTAGCAGATCACATCGTTGGCAGGTTTTACAAGGTGAGGTTGGGCAACAGATCTTAGCGTCAACAAAAAAAGCCCATATATTGGGGTTAGGTTATTTTGATGCTGGCAGTCGTAGCTTTTATACTTGTGACAGCATGGTGAAGTCTCCTGCGGATCTTATTGGTAAAAAAATACGTGTCATGAAAAGCCAAACAGCGGTGAGAATGGTAAGGGCTTTGGGTGGTTCGGCCACGCCAATATCATCGGGAGAAATATATGCTGCATTGCAACAAGGTGTGGTAGATGGCGCTGAAAATAACCCTCCAACATTTTATTTATCTCGTCATTATGAAATTTGTCCTAACTACTCGCTCAATGAGCATACTTCAGTACCTGATGTTGTGGTAGTGAGTCAGCATATCTTCAATTCATTATCTGAAAATGAGAAGCTCTGGTTAGAAAAAGCGATGGCAGAAGCGGTTGAGTTTCAAAAGTCATTGTGGCTCAATGCTGAAAATGAAGCCTTGACCGCGATGAAAAAAGCAGGTGTTGAAATTATAGCACCAGATAAAGCGTCATTTATGAAAGCGGTAATACCGTTCCATACTTCCTATCAAGGGACAGTGGTTGGCGATTATATCAATCGTATTAAGGCGGTGGAGTCAGAGGTGAAAAAAGATGAATAAGTTTGTGACCCTTTTAGATCGAGTATTATCTACTTGTCTAATTTCTTTTATGTTAATTATTGTATTAACCGTAACTTGGCAGGTACTTGCACGATATATTTTTCACGCATCTAGCCCAGGCTCTGAAGAGTTGGCCCGATTCTTACTTATTTGGATTGGTTTGCTAGGCTCGGTCTATTGTTATCGGACACAAATGCATTTAGGGTTAGACATTGTCATTAAAAAAATGTCCTTGAAACGTCAAAATTATACCAAGTTACTATCCCATACATTAGTATTCTGTTTTGCTTTAAGTGTGCTAGTGCTGGGTGGAAGTAACCTTGTACATTTAACATTTAATCCTGTACAAACATCTGCAGCACTGAATGTCGAAATGGGGTATGTTTATGGCATCTTACCTTTGTCGGGTGTGTTATTTTGCTTTTACGCAAGCATAGAGATATATAACCTACTGTTAAACACTCGTAACGAAGAGGTAATGACTAATGGAAATTAGTGGTTTAATGCTGATAGTTGTGTTTTTTATATTACTGATTTTAAATGTGCCTATCTCATTTAGTATTGGTCTAGCTACTTTAGTTACTATGCTATTTAGTATTGATTTTCTACCAGCAGTAACAACCATAGCGCAGCGCATGGTTGGTGGATTAAATACTTTTGCCTTATTAGCTATTCCCTTTTTTATTCTTTCTGGCTTAATTATGGGGCAAGGAGGAGTTGCTAAACGTTTGATTGAATGCGCTATGGCGTTGATCGGAATGCTGCCCGGTGGTTTAGCGCTAGTTAACGTGTTGTCATGCACTTTATTTGGAGGGATTTCAGGTTCAGCGGTTGCGGCAACCAGTGCGATTGGTAGTTTTATGATTCCAGAAATGGAAAAAAAAGGTTATAACAGAAACTTTGCCGCCGCTGTTACCGCGACTGCCGCAACCACTGGTATGATTATTCCTCCGAGTAATATCTTAATTATTTATGCAATTGCCAGTGGTGGTGTGTCTATTTCTGCACTTTTTGTGGCGGGGTACTTACCAGGGCTATTAGTTGCTGGGTTACTCATGCTGGTGTGCGCCATTTATTCTATACACCAGGGATACCCTAGAGGAGCAACTTTACCGCTAAAACTTGTGCTTAATAAAGTTGTCGCTGCGTTACCGAGTTTATTTTTATTGGTGATAGTTATAGGTGGCATTATCAGTGGTATTTTTACCGCTACTGAAGCAGGGGCTATCGCAGTAATTTATTCACTCTTTCTTGCTACAATTGTTTATAAAGAAGTGAACTTTGGTGACCTACCTAATTTGTTTCTAAAAGCAGGGGGGATAACGGCTATAGTAATGTTTTTAATAGCAACATCTTCAGCCATGTCTTGGATATTATCCTATGAAGATGTTCCACAAACTATTAGTAACTTACTGTTAAGTATTAGCGAAAACCCGTTAATGGTTTTATTACTTATTAATCTAACCTTAATTTTAGTTGGTGCTTTTATGGATATGACGCCAGCGGTCCTTATATTTACACCCATCTTTTTGCCTGTGGCTGAAAGTATCGGTATGTCACCTATACACTTTGGAATTATGATGGTGCTCAATTTATCCATAGGGCTTTGCTCTCCGCCCGTTGGTGCAGTGCTTTTCGTAAGTTGCTCAGTTGCGAAAACGAGTATAGAAAAAATAATAAGACCAATGCTACCACTTTATTTTGCAATGTTCTTTGCGCTTATGTTGGTGACTTATATACCAGCCATTAGTGAATTTTTACCAAAACTCTTTGGCTTAATGTAAGCCTTTAGTTAGGGATGCTTAAGTGGTTATCATGGTAATCACTTAAGTTTATAACGATAAGCTATAGTTGGCTCACTAAAAACCTTCACCATCATACTGATTAAAGGGGGACTAATTCTTTTATTACTTTATTAAACAAAAGAAAAAACTTCATAACATTAATTTTTAGTTAGTGTTATGAAGTTTTTATTGGGTGAGCTAGCGCCATGCACTCATTTAATTTGGCTACAAGTTGATGGCCTGTTTATAGCTTTCAACGATTTTAATATGACGACTACGGCTATTGCCAAGGTGAGTGCGTGTTGCTGCTCTTGCCGCTACGTAGTCTTTTAATTCAATGGCTTCTGCTATTTTTCTATGCTCATCTTGAATTAAATGTAAATAATCTTTCGCGTCTATAGATTTTTCATAGTTAGTGATGATATCTCTTGCTGGAATGACACCTTCACCAATGTACTTAATAAAGCGTGAGAAGTAGGGATTGCCTGTTGCGTCAGCAATTGATAGATGAAAAGCAAGATCTTCTTTTACTGCATCGTTACCGCTAGCTATTTGTTTATCGAACGCTGCTACACATTCCCAAATAGTTGCCATCTGTTGTTCTGTGCGGTTTTGCGCTGCCATTGAAGCCATTTCTAACTCTACAGCAATTCTAAGCTCAAGAATTTTAACCGCATCTTCGATTGAATTAAATTCATTATCGTCAATTGCAAACGAATGCTTTATGGTATTTTTAGCAACAAAGATACCAACACCTTGTCTGCTAACTATCAGGCCTTCTGCTTTTAATGCTGCCATTGCCTCTCGAACAACGCTTCGACTAACTCCTGCTTGCTCTTCAATATCTTTAGCAGCAGGGAGCTTAGTGCCAGGCTCAAGGTTCCCTTCTAATATTTTATTGCGAAGAGACTCAATCAAGTCATTCGCAAGACTGCGAGAGCCTTGTATTAGGTTAATATTAAATGGTTTATTCATACCAATTCTCCATTCCTGTTAGGATGTTATATGCTTACCATTTTACAGTAAATTTATAATAAATATATCAATTAAGCGGGTATTATTGAAAAATTATTACTTTAATGTTATTTGGTTACAATGGCTGTCTAATGATACCACTGTATATTATATACTCCGTTTTATTACGATAATTAGCAAAAAAAATGCACCTATAAAATAGGTGCATAAAACATGAAATATTAAGGGAATAACATTACTGTTTAATAAGAGCGTACTTTTTTAATAAAGTTCAATTTATTTTACAATAAACGTTAAATATTGTTTATTGGGATAATAGAGACTAATTAACTTAACAGTTAAGCTAATTCAACCAGTGGTATCACTGGTTGCCTTTGAAGTTTTATAATGAGTGCTTTATTATCCGTCAGAAAAATACATCAATTTATTTAAGGATTAATAATGGTAGAGAAAACCATTCAATTTGTGTTCGAAAAGCATAATAAGAATAGTGTTCGATATAAAGAAGTCCCGGAAAATGTTATGCCGCCAGTTTTAGGCTCTATTTATGTACAAAAATGGTTTGCAGGAGCAAATAAACACATTGAAATGACCATTAAAACAAAGGATGAGAGCTGAATTATTGCGTTTATACAAACACGCACTAGTCAACAACCAGCAACCAACAGCCTTGAATGTCGATAACATAGTGTTTACTATTTAACGTAAGTGCATTGTTATCGTGCTCACTTAAAATTTATTATTAGGGGCAAATACATGATCGGAATTATTCTGTTTTCAGTCGTATTACTTTACTTTATCTATCGTGGCTACTGCTTAGGTTTGGGCTTGGTATTGGCTCGGTTAGTGAGTTTGATAAGCGCTTACATACTGACCTTAAGTGTTGCTACAAACGGTGCTGCACTATTAAGTGAGCACACTGCACTTAAAGGGCTAGCTGCTTATTTTGTCGCAGGATTTGCTATATTTGTTCTTAGTTGGATTTTAATTTCAATCATCTTACAAATTTTGCTTCATATTCTTGGTAAATTAACAGCAGGAAAGTCAGAATTACCCACCCTTGGGGCAATTACTAATGGGTTAATAGGGGCTGTTGTGGGGCTAGCCTTGGTTTGGTTCGCTAATATAGCTGCTACCGCATTGAATAATGGTGAACTACCCGCCAATAATCTCATTAATAAGCTGTCACAACAAATGATGGGGGGAACTATTGATACTGTATTAGCACAGCAGTTTCCACAGGCACCGCAGTTAGTAGGGGTGGCTGCTTATGCTTTAAAAAACCCAGCGCGTGGTATACAAGATGGTATCTTTCTCGCTAATGACGCCGACGTTAAAACCTTAGTTAACAGTAAAAAAATTAAGCGTATGGTACAACAAAAAGATGTACTAGGCTTAATGACCGCGAGTGAAATTAATGCCGTGCTTGATAAAGAAACAGTACAGCGAATATTGGCCGAAACCCATGTACTAGGTGATGTTGATGTTACTGACAAAACAGCGGTTAAAATGCGGTTAACTGAAGAAATTATGACTACACTCGTACGTGTTGAGGCAGTAAAACATAACCCTCGTTTTAAGCAATTAACACGTGACCCAGAGCTTTCACGTATGTTTAATAATGGTGACGTTATTGGTTTAATGTCGAGCCCTAAAGTGCAAGAGATAGCACAAATAATAATGGACTCGGGCATTATAAAGTAACGATACCTAAACAAGTAATTACCGTTAATAGGGAAGCGTAAACAAATGCTATGAGCATAAAGGTTTTCTGTTTAACTCATAAGCTTGTTTTAAGCTCGCTAATGAAGCGCTAAGCAGGGAATAAATTTAATGAAATTGTGGTTGTTGTGCTAATTACGCTCAAGGTTGCTTATGCTTTTGCTGCTCTTCTTTTAATTTAGCTTGCGCAATACGCCATTTTTGTAATTCAGCATAATAGTGATCCCAAACACAGGGGTTACAAGCACCACCGCCACAGCAGTCATCATCTTCAGGAGGGGTAGGTTTCTTTATGGGGTTTGTCATTTGGCTGCTCACTGTGGTTATTGCCCCTAGTTTACCTTAAATTGTAGTGAAAAAAAAAGTGCTAACGGTGTAACACTTTTTTTGAATGCAATTAACGTATCAATCTGGAGTTTTAACCAAACTCAGAAAGTCTTTGTTCTAAGTAGTGAATATTAGCACCACCATTAACAAAGCCTTGATCATTTAATATGTCTTGGTGTAAAGAGATATTGGTTTTTATACCATCGATAACAAGCTCTGATAATGCATTACGCATACGTGCAATGGCTACATCGCGGTTATCGCCCCATGTAATTAGTTTACCAATCATAGAGTCATAATGAGGGGGTACTGTGTAGTCGGCATAAATATGTGAATCCCAACGAACACCTAAGCCGCCCGGCGGATGAAAACGCGTAATTTTACCTGGAGAAGGAATAAAAGTACGTGGATCTTCAGCATTAATACGACATTCAATTGAATGGCCTGAAATTTTAATATCTTCTTGAGTAAAAGATAACGGTTGACCTGCAGCAACACGGAGTTGCTCTTTAATTAAATCAATACCAGTGATCATTTCAGTGATTGGGTGTTCTACTTGAATACGTGTATTCATTTCAATGAAGTAGAATTCACCGTTTTCATACAGAAACTCAAAAGTCCCTGCACCGCGGTAATTAATTTCAATACATGCATTACAACACCGCTCACCAATTTTGGCACGCATTTCAGGTGTAATGCCTGGTGCTGGAGCTTCTTCAACCACTTTTTGGTGGCGACGTTGCATTGAACAATCACGCTCACCTAAGTGCACTGCTGTTCCTTTACCATCGGCAATAACTTGTATTTCAACGTGGCGAGGGTTTTCAAGGAATTTCTCCATGTAAACCATATCGTTTTTAAAAATAGTGCCAGCTTCATTTTTGGTTAAAGCAATAGCATCTATTAAATCTTCTTCGTTGCGAACAACACGCATACCACGGCCACCGCCACCGCCAGCAGCTTTAACAATAACAGGATAGCCAATACGTTTAGCATGGGCTTTATTGGTTGCTTCATCGTCGTCTAATGGACCATCAGAGCCCGGCACGCAAGGAACACCAGCGACTTTCATCGCTTTAATTGCAGCAACTTTATCGCCCATAATACGGATACTTTCTGCTTTTGGACCAATAAAAGCAAAACCCGATTTTTCAACTTGCTCAGCAAAATCAGCATTTTCAGCTAAAAATCCATAACCTGGGTGAATAGCGACAGCATTGGTTATTTCTGCTGCAGTGATAATTGCAGGAATGTTAAGGTAACTATCGGGAGCAGGCGCTTTACCAATGCAAATAGTTTCATCGGCTAATAACACGTGCTTTAAGTTTTTATCAGCAGCGGAATACACAGCCACAGTTTTGATACCGAGCTCTTTACAAGCTCTAAGTATTCTTAAGGCAATTTCGCCACGGTTGGCGATAACAACTTTATCTAACATGGAATGACCCTTTTTGGTTGGGCTTATTCAATGATGAATAGCGGTTGATCAAATTCAATAGCATCTTCATTGCGTGCTAATATTTCTTTGATAACACCTGATTTATCAGCTTCAATTTGATTCATCATTTTCATTGCTTCAATAATACATAGAGTATCACCGGCATTTACATGCTGACCAACTTCAGTAAAAGCAGGAGAGTCAGGAGAAGCTGAAGCGTAAAACGTACCTACCATAGGAGAACGCACAACATGACCAGTTAATGCCGGTGCAGCTTCAGGTGCTGGCGTTGCAACAGCTGGGGCAGGGGCAGGGGCTGCAGCAGGAGCTGCTTGTATTGCCGGTGCAGCTACTGCTGAAACACCGCGGCTAATACGTACAGACTCTTCACCTTCAGATATTTCTAACTCATTAATACCTGACTCTTCAACTAGCTCGATTAGTTTTTTGATCTTACGAATATCCATTATATTACCTTGTTTCTAATGTACTTTAATTAATGTGGGGTTAGTGTTAATAACCAACTGTAATGCTTTGATTGTTACAGGGCTTAACTATAGTTTATAACAACTATTTTATTTTGTTTTTCTTCAGCCAAGCCTCAGCAGACTGTAATGCGTAGCTGTATCCATTTGCACCTAAGCCACAAATGACGCCAGTAGCAATATCAGAAAGAAAAGAATGATGCCTAAATTTTTCCCTTGCATGAACATTCGATAAATGCACTTCAATAAAAGGAATAGCTACTGACAATAACGCATCACGTAGCGCAACACTGGTATGGGTAAAAGCAGCGGGATTAATAATAATAAAGTCTACTTTTTTATAAGCCTGATGTATTGCATCTATCAGTGAGTGCTCAGCATTAGATTGTAGGTGAGAAATTTCAATACCTTTCTCTTGGCCTTGTATTGTCAATGCCGCTATGATTTCATTTAATGTTTGTGCGCCATACACTTCAGGCTCACGCTTACCTAACATATTTAAATTAGGGCCATTTAACACTAAAACTGCAAACTTAGTACTCATCTTCGGTAAAAATATCTTTAAATTGTGAATAATTATAATAATTACACAAAATAATAATATTGTGAATAAAAAACTGTTTTTTTTATTATTGGCGATTATTATAGTGTTTTCGCAGAATATAACAGCAAAATACTGGTCTAATCTCTTAATTAGCAAAAAACTGTCTTTTTTTTCATTGTTGGCTACACTGAGTTAGGCAAACTATAAATTTTAACGGGCTGTTTTTAAAGTAATTTAATTATATAGGGCAAGTATTGTGGTAAGCTATTGCTTGAAGTATATTTCAAAAGCTTAATAAGGGTATTGCATAGATTATAGCGTACTTTGCCGGTAGTTAATTACACTGTTTAATTAACAGTCTATAAAAACATGAAATAACCAACGGGCTAACTGTGATTTTAACTCGTTATTGTAGGAATTAAGCTATTTACTTTATTGTCGGTAACTGCTTTACCAAGATTATTTAGACTTACTGCTGAGTGTAAAAGGACTGACTTATCAAAAAACTTTACTCTTTGTGCTTATTAGTATTTTTAGGGTTTATAACGTCAACGTCTTATGCTGTTGAGGTTATATCACATCCGTCTGTTAAAGAACTTAATTTAACCACGTCACAATTGCGTAGTATTTATACTATGCGCAGAATAACTTGGGCAGAAGGAAAGCGAATTACCGTTTTTACTCTACCTCGTCAACATGAGCTTCATTTACGTTTTAGTAAGGAGCGTTTGCAAATGTTTCCTTACCAGCTTGATCGTATTTGGAATAAGTTAACTTACTCTGGTTTAGGTGTTGCGCCTATTATAGTGGATACACAAAAAGATCTTCTCGACGCCGTTAGTAGGACACCAGGTGCAATTGGCTATCTTGATAGTGCTCAAGACATGGAGGGTGTCTATGTTATTCAAATTAAAAATTAAAATGGTAATAATGCCGATGAAAACACTGTTGTTGGGGCTATTAGTAATTTTCGGCTTGTTGGTAGTGACTGCTGAGTCTGCGGAACAAAATTTCCAATACCATGGTTTTGTTGCTCAAGGTGTTATCAATGTGGACGACAGTAACTTTGTTAACGATGATGGCTCATTGTCACCTAAATTAACCGAGGTAGGTCTTAACGGCTCTTATCAGTTAAATGATAACTTGAGACTTGCTGGGCAAGCTGTTTATTTAAATGGTGGCAACAGATACGCAGAAGGCTTTCGTGTTGATTATGCCTTAGTAGACTGGACAGCGTATGAAAGCTCGCATTGGAAAGCGAATGTTTATTTAGGTCGTTTTAAAAATAATCATTGGCTCTACTCTAGCACCCGAGATATCCCGTTCGCTCGCCCTAGTATTATAATACCTCAATCAGTTTATTATGATGGTTTTCGAGATATAGCTGTAGGCTCGGATGGTGGTGCAGTAAAAATTAGCCACAGCAATGACGACTGGGGTAACTTTGATGTTAACGTAAGTTTTGGCACATCAAGAATATCTAATAAACAAAAAGAAATCGTATTAAGTAAGATAGCACAGGGCTCGCTCAAACAAGGTAATGATTTACAGCTTAGTTTTTATTGGCAGCCTGCGTTTTCACCGTGGCGATTTGGTGCCTCTTACTTAGATTCAGTGTTTAATTATCGGGCTAATAAAACGGCAGACTCATTTTTTGATGGCGACTTCTCTTTTAAATTCTATACCATGAATGCCTTATACGAGGGTGAAAGTTGGGAGTTTAGTGGTGAGCTTTATCAAGAGAGCTTTAAAACTGAGGGCTTTTATCAGCCTTTGCACAATAAAAAACCCATCGGGCAAGGCGCCTATGTGCAATCGCAGTTTAAAGTTAACCGTGAGCTAACGTTATTGGCACGTTATGAAATGTATTATAATGATAAGAATGACAAAAATGGTACCAGGCTAGCACAAGAGTCTGGTGGTACTATACCAGCATACTTTGGTTACCATCGAAATACCACGCTAGGGGTATCGTATGATTTTTCAAGTAACCTACGTTTAAGGTTAGAGTACCACTGGTTTCAGGGGGGGGCTAGGCTTACCCCTGTTGTTTTACCAAACCCCAGTATAAATAACAGTGAGAAATGGCATTTGTGGGCCATGCAATTAATGTATTGGTTTTGATAAGGAGGTTAACCAATGACTAAAAGATTTATTAGCGTGCCTACAAAACTGCTGATATCTATCATTTCAACGTTATTGATATTGGCGGTAGGCTTCTCAGCTTTATCTTTATCTCGATTACAAGCCGACTACAAAGAGTTTCATAAAAGCACTTTGGCACAAGGGCAGACTCAGTTTGCCTTACACAACGATATTCTCCGCTCTAAAATAAATGTTTGGCTTGAGTCCTTTTCTGAAATCACAAAGTTTTCACAACAAACAGACTTTACCGTTTTTGTAAAGCAACTTGAGAGCCAGTTTGATGGTTTACAGCTTACTTTAAATATTGAGGGTATTTGGCTCGTTAACTCAAACAAAGAGTTACTTTTTGAAACTTCAACTATGCCTTATGCAGTGCAAGAAAATGTTGAACAAGTACTAAAATTACAACAACCTAATCATCAGATATTATGCCAACAGCAATGTCAGCTTTTGCTGAGTGTACCGCTATTAAATAACCATGGAGATGTACTGGTTATTACCATGACAGCTAGCCTTGTTGATATGCTTTATGCGATTAACACTTCTTTAAATAGTGAAGTGGCAGTGGCAAGCTTTTCTTTGCAGCCTGATAAAACAGGTTATAACGACATACAACTTATCTCAGCATCAAATAAAAAACTAACCCAGTCACTTATTGATGTTAATAAAGAAAGAGATCTTGATAAAATAATCGAAAATGGGTTGCAACTTAAGTTATTTGAACAGAGCTATCTCGTCAACTTATTACCACTAGCGAGCAATAGCCAAAGAAGGTTTTATTTATTGCTTATTGATGATGTTAGCCCTTTTGCAGAAAAAAATACGCAATATCGATATCAATTTCTCCTTTCACTCACGGGTATATTCTTAATACTTGGCCTGTTTCTTTATGGTGTGGCTCGGCCATTTACTCAGCGGTTATTACGGTTGTCGGGCGCTCTTCCGTTGCTGGCTAATAAAAAGTTTGACCAGTTCAGGGAGGTTAAATTAAAAAGGCCCATTTTGTTTTCAGATGAGTTAGACGTGTTAACTGATTCAGCGTTAGAGCTAAGCTATGAATTAGAGCAATTGAATTTTGAAGTAGAACAAAAAACAAAAGAATTAGAAAACATAGCAATGTATGATCTGCTTACCGGCTTACCTAATCGAAACATGTTAAATTATCAACTGCGTAAATCACTTGCCAATATTGAACGCTACCCCAGCGGTGTGGCAGTTTTGTTTTTAGACCTCGATGACTTTAAAAAGGTCAATGACAGCAATGGGCACACAGAAGGGGATAAGTTACTTATTCAAGCAGCCGAGCGTGTTCGTTTAAGTGTAGGTAAAGTAGATTTAGCCTGTCGTTTTGGTGGTGATGAATTTGTGGTGGTGTTAACTGGTCTGACATCGGTAAATGATGCGGTTGATGTTGCAGACAAGCTGCTGTTACAGTTTAAAGAGCCGATAAAGCTTGGCTCAAGTATATTTTATGTTTCTACGAGTATTGGTATTTCTTATACTGAATCGAGTGACGAAAAAGCAGAAAACTTAATTTCACATGCTGACATTGCTATGTATGAAGCAAAAGATAATGGCGGTAGCCAGCTGCATGTATATCACCAAGAAATGTATCAACGAGTTGCCCATAGAGTAATGCTTGAGAGTGAAGTGCGACAAGCTTTGGCTAAAAACCAGTTTAGTTTAAGCTTGCAGCCTCAACTACGTGCTAAAGACAACAAAGTGCATGGTTTTGAGGCACTACTGCGCTGGGAACATCCTGAGCGAGGCATGGTTTCACCAGAAGACTTTATCCCTATTTTAGAAAACTCACAGCACATGATTGAATTAGGGTATTGGATAATTCATCGTTGTTTTGAATTGGCTATAATGTTTAAAGAACAAGGGCTAACCGATGTAAAAATTGCTATAAATTTATCAGCAGGTCAGTTTGTTGATACGAATTTACCCACGTATATGCAAAGTTTATTAGATCAATTTTCATTATCAGCAGATAACTTTGAATTAGAGTTAACAGAGCAAACGCTAGTGAAAGATATTGATCACACCATCACCATGATGGATAGTTTAAAAGCAATGGGTTTTAGCTTTTCTATTGATGACTTTGGCACAGGGTACTCTTCATTGGCATACATTAAAAAAATGCCAATTGATGTTATTAAAATAGATAAAAGCTTTATTTTTGGTATGTTAGAAAACCATGCTGACTACCAAATAATTATGTCGACGATTGTTATGGTGAAAAACTTAGGGCTAACGGTTGTTGCTGAAGGCGTGGAAACTGCGGCACAATTACGGAGTTTGACTGAAAATAATTGTGATTTAATTCAAGGTTACTATTTCTCAAAGCCAGTACCCGAGGTTGAATTAATTGATTTTATTCAAAATTCTACAGCTAACGGCTACTGGAAAACAAAAGTAGAAACAAGGCTTAGGTAGGTGATTACTTTAGGCTGATTAACCAAAGCCTTGGTGCGTGTAGATCTTACCACCTACCAGTATTTACATTGATAGGTGGTACAATCATTGAAACTTGCAAAAAGCCTATGCCTTATGCTATTTCGTTAATAATCAAATCATTCATATAGAGACAGTTGGCCATTAAAAGATTGCGTTAATATGTGCACTAAACTTATCCGCATCCATAAAGCCAGTGACCCGTTGTCGCGTTAACTCGTTACCTTTTAAATCAAAAAACAAAATTGACGGCAAACCAAATACGCCAAAATGCTCCATTAATTCAACATTTGGCGCAGTACCAGTTTTGGTTAAATCGACTTGCAATAAAACAGAGTTAGCCAGCGCTTGTTGTACTTTTGCATCAGAAAAGGTGTATTGCTCAAATTCTTTGCAGGCAACGCACCAATCAGCATATAAATCTAGCATAACTGTTTTTCCGGCATCATTAGCCTTAGCTATAGCAGCTTGTAAGTCTTTTAAGCTTGCGACCTGCGTAAAATGTTGAACGGCTTCTTGCGCGTTTGTCGTGACAGCTGTACTGTTGTTGACACGATTATTAAGAGAAGCGCTGCCATAAGGGACAAACAGCTGATAAAGCATATTAGCACCAAAAAATAACATTAAAAAAATCAATAGTGAGCGCAAGCCAAAACCAAAGCCTTTCGTTGTACCAGGATGGCTATTCGCCGATGCATTATAATTAGCTACGTATAAATAACTTGCTGCAGCGAGTATTAATATGGCCCATAATGCTTGTGTCGCTATTGCTGGGATAAGCCGCTCTAATAAGAAAATAGGGACAGCGAGTAGTAATAAACCAAAAATATTCTTTATAATATTCATCCATGCACCGGCTTTAGGTAATAATTTACCACCAGAGCTACCTAGCACTAATAAAGGTAACCCCATACCTAAGCTTAAGGCATACAAGGCAGATGCCCCTAAAACAACATCACCCGTTTGTGATATATACAACAAAGCCCCAGTTAACGGTGCGGTTGTGCACGGTGATGCCACTAAACCAGAAATCACCCCCATAATAACAACACCTACAATAGAGCCGCCTTTTTGTTTGTTACTTAAATTATTTAAATAATTTTGCCAACTCGCAGGTAGCGCTAAATTGAATAAGCCAAACATAGATAAAGCTAAAAATATAAACAAAAGGCTGAGGGCTATTAATACATAGGGATGTTGAAACATGGCCTGAAACTGTGCGCCAGCAAGCGCAACCACAATACCAAGTAAGGTATAGGTTATCGCCATACCTTGTACGTAAAAGAAAGATAAGGTAAAAGCTTTCTTGGTGGTTAGTGGTTTCGCGTTACCCTTGCCAGCACCAACAATTATGCCTGTTAATATTGGGTACATTGGAAACACACACGGGGTAAAAGCAAGCAACACTCCGCCAACAAAGAAAGCTATTAAAGTTAGCAATAAGCTATCTTGTTTTAGCATATCAGCAAGTTGATGCTGCTCACTAGCCTTTGCTTGGTTGGTTTCCTTTGCTAATAAAGCGCTACTATTGCCGTTGTTTAAAGCCGACAAAACAGCGCCTGGTGCATTTTTATTTGCCTGCTCAAGTACTTGGTCTAGTGAAATCTCTTTCTTTGTTGGTGGGTAACATAAGCCTTTATCGGCGCAACCTTGGTAACGTATAGTGAGTATCGCATTTTTTTCAGCTTGTTCAATTGGTAAAGTGAAGCTTAAAGCAGTATTAAAAATTTGTTGTACGCCAAAGAATTCGTCTTCGTGCTCTATGCCAGGTGGTAAATCGACATGGCTTAAACGAGCTTTGTCACTCGTGAATGAAAATTGATGACGGTATAAATAATAACCCTCACTAATATCAAAACTAATGTGAAGCAGGTCATTTTCTTGATTAAAGTTGAAAACAAATGCTTGGTCTACTTTTAAAAATTCATCATCATTACTAAATAATGATGCACTTGAAGTGTCAAAAATAGAAGCCTGCGCGTTATTCACGGTTAATTGAAGACAGGTTAATGTTATTACTAATACCAGCAACGTCTTCACATAAGTGTTAAAAAAAGAGAATGGAGTTGTCATTAATACTACTTTAAATATTCACTGATCCAGTTTAAACAAGAGTGATCACCTTGCTGGATATTCAAAGCAATCACGTGCACTACATCATAATCATCTCGATAAGGATGTATATCCAAAACACCTCAGCGCTTAGACTTCTCTCTTGAAGTGGCTGGATATTATTCATTCTAGCATTTAATTGGATAAGGTTATTACTGCTAAGGTATAAGCGTTAAAAAATCATAGCATGATCCACCGATAATGATGCCTTATGCTATTTTCATAAAAACAAGCAAATAACACCAGTAATATAGGCAGTTAAGTGAAGTAAATATGATCTAAGCCAGTAATAAATATATCTTGTGCTTGAAAAAGACCTGTTGAACCCAATATATCTTACAAAGAAAACAGGAGTCTTTATGTTTCGCCTATTATTTGCACTATTTATTATCATACCTATCATAGAAATTACAGTGTTAATGCAAGTTGGAGAATTGATAGGTCCGTGGCCAACGGTGGCTATCGTTATAATGAGTGCTTGGCTTGGCGCAAAGTATGTGCGCCAGCAAGGCTTGGCAACAATGCAATCAGTACAAACTAAAATGGCACAAGGGGAAATGCCCTCAAGTGAAATAGTGACAGGCTTAGTGTTGTTAGTGGCTGGGGTGCTTTTAGTTACACCAGGCTTTGTTACTGACTTTTTTGGTTTGATGCTCCTCATACCGGGTGCACGTCAAGCGTTAGCAAAAGCAGTACAAAAGCGCATGAAAACTCATCAAACACATAGCTTTGGCACACATACGCACTTTCATTCCTCTACTTTCACCCAAGAAACGGGTTATACCTATGAAAATGAGGTGAATAATGAGGAAGCTAGCGCAGTTGCTTTTATTGAAGGTAAGGCTATTTATTCGGAAAAAAATCCCCATCAAAGTGATATAAAAGGTGACGGAAAACGGAAAGATTAATAATTGCTATTTTTAGTCTAAAAAACACTTGTGAAGTGTTTTTTTAGCCCCATTTACTATACATCAATAAATTTGTTAAAACTAACACTCTTAGGAGAGAATAAATGAGTATTCGTCCATTACATGATCGCGTAATTGTTAAACGTAAAGAAGTTGAATCTAAATCAGCTGGTGGCATTGTGCTAACAGGCAGTGCAGCAGAAAAATCAACACGTGCTGAAGTGATTGCTGTTGGTAACGGCCGTATTTTAGAAAATGGTGATGTACGCCCTTTAGACGTAAAAGTGGGTGATCAAGTTATATTTTCTGAAGGTTATGGCATTAAAACTGAAAAAATTGACGGGGAAGAAGTATTGATTCTTTCTGAATCAGACATTCTCGCTATCGTCGAATAATTAAGATGTTAACTTGTCGTTACTGTTTCCCAATAACGGCATAAAAGTGCTCACTGGCTAACGTTAGTACCGCACTTTCTCTTTGCTCTTGAGCACAGTTGCTTAAGAGGAAGTTTAATCGATACATATATTGGGCATCGTTTAAAAACGGTGTAAATAAACAAAATTATAGGAATAGATAACATGGCAGCAAAAGATATTTTATTTGGTAATGATGCACGCGTAAAAATGCTTAATGGTGTAAACGTGCTTGCAGACGCAGTAAAAGTAACCTTAGGGCCAAAAGGTCGTAACGTAGTATTAGACAAATCATTTGGTGGCCCATCAATTACAAAAGACGGTGTGTCTGTAGCCAAAGAGATCGAGTTAGAAGATAAGTTCGAAAACATGGGCGCGCAAATGGTGAAAGAAGTTGCGTCTAAAGCTAATGATGAAGCAGGTGATGGTACAACGACTGCTACTGTATTAGCACAAGCGATTGTTAATGAAGGTTTAAAATCAATTGCTGCGGGTATGAACCCAATGGACTTGAAACGAGGTATCGACAAAGCGGTTATCGCAGCTGTTGAAGCATTAAAAGAAACCTCTCAGCAATGTGCAGACAACAAAGCGATTGAACAAGTTGGGACTATTTCAGCCAACTCTGATGATACTGTAGGTAAAATTATTGCAACCGCGATGGACAAAGTGGGCACTGAAGGCGTTATTACCGTTGAAGAAGGACAAGCATTAACAGATGAGCTTGACGTTGTTGAAGGTATGCAGTTTGACCGTGGCTACCTGTCTCCTTATTTCATGACTAATCAAGAAAGTGGCACCGTTGAGCTTGAAAACCCATTCATTTTATTAGTTGATAAAAAAATCTCTAATATTCGTGAATTGCTTACTACTCTTGAAGGCGTGGCAAAAGCTGGTAAGCCATTATTAATTATTGCTGAAGACGTTGAAGGTGAAGCCTTAGCGACATTAGTTGTAAACAACATGCGCGGTATTGTTAAAGTAGCAGCTGTTAAAGCGCCTGGTTTTGGTGACCGTCGTAAAGCGATGTTGCAAGATATTGCCACACTAACAGCGGCAACGGTAATTTCTGAAGAAATAGGCATGGAGCTTGAAAAAGCATCGTTAGAAGATTTAGGCCAAGCAAAACGTGTTGTTATCTCAAAAGACAACACTACGATTATCGACGGTATTGGTGAAGAAGCAGACATTCAAGCACGTGTTGCTCAAATTCGCGGCCAAATTGAAGAGTCATCTTCAGACTACGATAAAGAAAAACTGCAAGAGCGTTTAGCTAAACTTGCTGGCGGTGTGGCTGTAATTAAAATTGGTGCAGCAACAGAAGTTGAAATGAAAGAGAAAAAAGCCCGTGTTGAAGATGCATTACATGCCACACGCGCAGCCGTTGAAGAGGGCGTAGTTGCTGGTGGTGGTGTTGCATTAGTTAGAGTTGCAGACGCCATTAAAGACCTTGAAGGTATCAACGAAGACCAAACACACGGTATTAAAGTTGCTATTCGCGCAATGTCTGCACCATTACGTCAAATTGCGACTAACTCAGGCGACGAAGCCTCAGTAGTATTAAATCAAGTACGTACTGGTGGTACAGGTAACTACGGTTACAATGCAAGTAACTCTACTTACGGCGATATGCTTGAAATGGGTATTCTTGACCCAACAAAAGTAACACGTTCAGCATTGCAATTTGCAGCATCAGTAGCCGGCTTAATGCTAACAACTGAAGCGATGATTACCGATGCACCCGTAAAAGATACTGGTTCAGCCCCTGCAATGCCTGATATGGGCGGCATGGGCGGCATGGGTGGTATGGGCGGCATGATGTAATAGATTTTACATCTATAACTGAAGTTCTAACCATTTAAACGAAAGCCTGAATAGTGATATTCAGGCTTTTTTATTAGCTGTTTATTAATCTCTAGGAATATTTTTATTATGTCTTAATTGATACGAAAGCGGAAGTTTTACTATTTCGTTTTTATGACTTTTCTGTGCGCTAAGGTAACATTAACTATTTCAAATATCAGGATTACTTACAGTCAGCTTAATGTTGTATTGCTGACATAAATGGTAATGAATAATTGAGGGGGTATTTGACTAATTTAACCCGAGGGGGCATTGTCATAAATAAAAAAGCGTCCTTAATCTACGAAGTTCTTTGGTCAGCCGAGACTTACGAAGCCTACCTTTGCAGCGCGATTTGTTTCATTATTTGAAGCAACAGTCGCTTTACTTTGCTCTTCAATTATTTTAGATGGAATATCTAACGTGGTTGTTTGGCTTTTATTTGAGTTACTTGTGCTTGGGTCGAATTGCTCTACGGTCATGTGCTCTCTCAACTTGAACTGTATAGCGTTGTCGATGCATTAACTTATCGTTTAATAAGGTATTACAGCGTCATAAATGGTGGTTTAACTGCCTTTAGTGCAAATTCAGGGTCTTTGCTTAGGCTTTAATGAATTGGGCGAGATTATACAGGAGAATATTTAGCTTGTCTTGATAGTTGACTATCATGCGCGCTTACTTAAAACTTATTCCAAGGGTGCTTCTGCGGCTAAAAGAAATTAGAGGGCTTAAATGGGAGTATGTTGACTTTGAGGAAAAGCTGATACGGATTCCCGTAAAAGAAATGAAAAAAGACCGAGACCACCTTGTTCCGCTTTCTAAACAAGTCATTAAGCAGCTTGAATATATTTATGTTGAAACAAGGTATTCACCTTATGTTTTTCCAAATAGCCGTGACAGCAGTATGCCTATGAGTAAAAATGTAATGACAAATCGATTACGAGACTTGGGATATTCGGCCGATGTTATGTCAGCTCACGGTTTTAGAAGCACGGCTTCAACAATTTTGCATGAACAAGGGTGGTCGCATGACGTGATAGAAGTGTAATTAGCTCACCTAACAGGGGCACGTGCATACAACCGAGCTATATATGTACCAGAGCGTAAAAAAATGATGCAAACGTGGAGTGATTACCTAGAAGAACTTAGTTTACAAAATAAAAAGTAAGTGAAAAGTTGAAATTCACTTTAAAAACTAAAATTATAAGTGTTTTGTTTGATTTGTAAGTGTAATTTACATATTGTAAGTGTTTTGTAAGGAATGAACATTTCTTGATAGAAAAAGCACATACATAAGTACTTTATACAGAAAGTATTGAATAATTCACTGAATAAGTAAAGTTTAATATGACACCACTTGGCTATACCTACTTAAATCAATACTACAATTTATTGCTACCAAAGCTAGATGTTGAAGTATATCAAGACCCTCAAGCCGATACTGAAAAGTTGATCTTCTATGGCGCGTCAAAAAGAAAAATTATACCGGGTTCGCGTAAACAAGCAGAAACGTCTTTTGAACATATGGTATCAGCAATCAAATATCAGGGTATTCGACTTCATTTTTTTGCCGCTATTTTTCAGAAAGTAGATGTAAAAGCACTAACTGCTTTTATCGAAGATAAGCCTAATTCAAAATACAACAGAGTCATATGGTATTTATACGAATGGTTAACAGAACAAAAACTAGACCTGAACGATTTAACCAAAGGTAACTATATTCAACTTTTTGAAGATGAATTTTATTATACGTTAACTAACGGAGATAAAGATAAACGTACTCGTGTTATTAATAATGCTATTGGCACAAAAGATTTTTGTCCTACTTTCCGAAAAACGAAAGAAGTAAAAGCACTAGAAGATATAGACGTTTATCAAACAGCATACGCTGAAATGCAAAAAGTTGGCGACCCGCTCACTGCCGATGTATTAGGTCGCTCGATAAATTATTTATATACAAAAGAAACAAAATCATCAAACGAAATTGAACGAGAAACGCCAGATAAACACAAGATGAAGCGTTTTTTAAATGCCATCAAAAATGTCGGTTTGTTTGAATTAACAAAAGAAAAACTCATCGATTTACAAAATAAAATAGTAGAAAAGAATAAACAAGCTAATGACTATCGAACAGACGAAATCTATGTAGGTACTACTATCTATCGTTCAGCTGGAATAGATGAAGATGTACATTATATCGGCGCACTAGCTAAGCATATACCTAGTATGATGGAAGGATTACTAAAAACGCATGAACGACTAATGATAGATTCAGCAGTGCCAGCATTAATACATGCCACCGCTATATCATTTGGTGAAGTTTATATACATCCACTTGATGATGGTAATGGTCGAATTCATCGTTACTTAATTCATGATGTTATGAAGCAAAGAGAGCCTGAGTATAAATTTATCATTCCCATTTCAGCAGCTATATTGAAAAATCAAAAACAGTATGACTCTGTTCTTGAAACAATTTCACGCCCTATCTTAGCAATGCTGGATTGGGAGCTTGATAGCGAAAATAATAATAAATTAATCGTGCACAACGATATTGACTATATGTACCGCTACCCTGATTACACAGAACACGTAAAATTTGTGTACGACATGATGAACAAAGCTATTTCAAACGAATTAGTAGAAGAGATTGGCTTACTTGTCGTTTTTGATGCTATCAAAGGTGCGATCAATGATCTAACAGACATACCAAATAACACGTTAGATAAAATAACATCAATTATCATAAACGGTGGCGGCAAAGTTTCAAAAGCTAAGCAAAAATTAGTACTATCTCATATAGATCAAGAGAAGCTGGTTTTAATTGAACAGCTATCAGTTAACTTAATCCAAGCAATGAAAAAAAGGATTAATATTGACGTACAACAGTTAATGACAAAGGAGTAATCAAAATGGAATTTATGGATACGGGAATTTTTACTTTCACGTCTTTTGCTTGACCAGGGTCAATAACGATCCTCCCCTTATAGATGATAATTTGCACTTACTATTTAGGAGCGTAAATTATGAAATTTAGTCGAATAACAAGCTTCATTGCTTCTGTATTTTTAACTGCATCCCTCAGTGCTAACGTTAGTGCTCAGGCAAGTCTTTCTGAAGAAGATAATTTAATTGCTGGAGGTAAAATAAGCACGTGGGTAGAGTTTGCCAGTGACTATGTCTTTCGTGGAGAATCAGAAACTAATGATGGGCAAATTCCGTCATTGAAAGGGCAAATAACCTGGGCTCATAATAGTGGATTTTACACTGGCTTTTATATGGCTAACGTACTGTTTCCGGGTGAAGATGAGGCGGCAGCCTTTACTAACCCCAAAATTAACGGTATTTATGGTATTACGGGTGGGTATGCGGTCAATGATATTGGCGGAAGCGGTATTAATTACAATGGCTCTCTATTTCAGTATATATACCCAAGCGATAGCCCATCGAATTATTTAGAAATGTTTAACTTTGTTGACAAGTAGTTTGGCAAGGTTAATCTTAAATTTGAGTTTTCACCAACGCTTACCGAATGGTTTGGTATTAAAGACTTGATGTCATGGCATCTGGCGACGCATGTTGCGCTATCACTGCCACACAAGTTCACGCTAGCAGCATCTATTGGTTATCAAGGTTTTGATTATTCTGGCGATGCCGGCTATGAAGATATAGCAAGCCTCGATTGGACGCACTGGAATATAGGGGTGAGCAGACCTGTATTAGGCTATTTGCTTGACTTAAGGTATTACGACACAGATCTAGATGGTTACCATGCCTTTTATGGTACGAATACTAATTCAAATCAAATATTTGATAACCGTATAGTTGTTGCGATTTCAAAAACATTTTAATGCATTGGCACTTATTTAGCACCGCCCGAAAGTTGCCTCAACTTTCGGGCTTTATTATGCTAGCCGACGCAGAATGACTCCTTTGTCACCTACTGCAAAGATACCGTTGCTCTGAGTCACGCAAACGGCACGTAAACCTGCATCTGTGCCACTTTCCTCAGGTGTTAGTTGGCCACTTTTAAGTCGTAATATACGCCCTCGAGTACCTACTATATAAGCACCTTGTTCGGGGGAGCCATCAATAGCCAATAAGTCGTCTTGCATGCGGGTAGCCATTTTCTGCCAGCGTTGACCATTAAAGTGTGACAAGGTGCCTGACAAACCCACTGCGTAAATATTGCTTAAACTATCGCCCCACACATCATAGATAAAGTTTTCTGTGCCTACGTTAAAATCGGTCCATTCGCTTCCGTTATATCGAAGTATTAGGCCAAAATCGCCTGGCGCTAGCATGTGTTTTTCATCCCATGCCCAAATGCTGTACAACGCTGACTTAGTGCCACTTGATAAGCGCTCCCAACTTAGTCCATTATAATGCAGTACTAGCCCTTCATCACCAACCGCATAAATAGCGTCAGGGCCACTAGCCCATAAGGCTAAAATGGTAATGTCTAAATGCAAGTCAAAATGCAATGTCCAGTGTTCGCCACCAAAGCGATATATGCGTCCAAACTGTCCTGCAGCGAATAAACCGTTACCGGTATCCACCAGACAATGCACAGTCAAGTCACTTGGTGCTGGTAAAACTTGCCATTTATCATTATATCGCCGTAATACCGTACCTTCTTCACCATAGGCATAAACGCTACCATCAAGGCCTTCGGTGACGCCCCACAACTGCCGATTAGTCGGAGCCGCTAAGGTATCCCAAACACTTGTTTCTTTTGCTTGTGCAGGTAAGGCAAGTACTTGAGTAAAGTCTTCAGCTGCAGTCATTATTGTGCCAAAATCACCTACAACAATCGCTTCGCCTGTTGGCATCACTACACTGCTCATCAAATCGTGATGGGTGTTACTCTCTAGTTTATCTAAGCGTAAATCATTTAAATAGTATAAATGACCTCTATCACCAGTAATTAAAACGCCGCCTTTATAGTGTTTAAGTGAACGTATACGGGGCATAGTTTGATTAAACTCTAACGCTTGAAAAATACCATTTTTATAGTGTACTAATTCACCTTTAAAGCCACCTTGTTTCACAAAATAACGTCCACCTGCTAATAGCAAACTACCGTCAGGCATCTGTAACATGGTTTGAAAGCCTGAGCCATAAGGGCATTCTACTTGCGTCCACTCACCATTTTCTGCACATTTGAGCACTGTCCCTTCACCACCGGCTGCATATACTGTATTGTCAGCGGCGCATAATACAGTGCGAAGGTTCATTGTTGTTGGGCTCGCTTGTGTTTGCCAGTGATGGCCATCAAAATGGAGAATAACCCCATCATCACCCACTGCCCAAGCTTGACCTTTTAGGTTGCCGTCAATTGCAAATAGGGGCGTGTTTTCTTGGCATGCAGCAAAGCGCTCGGTATGTTTATCAATGAGTCCGCCGCGTAGTTGTTGCCATTCTATCCCGTTATAGTGCAGTAAGCAGCCCATCCAGCCAACTGCAAATATGTTTTTAGGAGAACTGCCCCATATAGAATGTAATGGTTGGCGCACGGGGACAGACATTTGTTGCCATTGCGGGGTATTGTCAGCAACGGTGGCATCATAGTGTAATATTTTACCTTCATCACCCACGACAAATAGTTCACCCTCGCTCGTCCAACCTGACCACAATACGTCACCATCTCCGGCACCAACTTCGGGTACTCTGTGCCACGGTGCGCGATTTGGGGCTTTAATATCAGGTACAAATAATTGCTTGAAAAATCGGCGACGATCGGAAGGGGTTGACTCAGTCATTGTGGTGTACTCTCAAGTAAAAGGGTGAAGCTTAATAGTAATGGGGGTGAACAACACTTAACTTAGTGATTGGTGTTGTTATCTAACATAGTCTGAAGCTGTTTACGCAACTCTTCTCTTTGCTCAGAAGGAACTGCATTAAGGGCTCTTTCTAGCTGTGAGGCGGATACACCAGCTTGCTTGAACTGTGCAAGAGATTGTGTTGCCGCTTCTGCAAATACAGCTTTTGTGTAAGTTATGCAGGCCTCTACGGCAGGTGCAAAGGCAAGCGCTTCCGGCCCTTGTGGGTCAGTTAAAACTACCGGTACACCTGAATCGGAACCGCTTGATAAAGCCAGCGATAATGGAATTTGCGCGACCGAACTTACGTTTGATACAGCTAAAGCTTGTGCTAAATGTGCTCTTGGAAATACATGGAAATGACCGCTGCAATGAGGGCAGGTTACGCCGGCCATGTTTTCAACTACGCCGATTAAGGGCAGGCTCCGCTCTTGACAAAAGCGCACGGCCTTCATGCTATCCATTAACGCTACTGCTTGTGGGGTGGTGGCTAACAGTGCAGCAACATCATGGCCCTCTAACAAGTCAGCTAGGGTGATCAGTTCATTGCCTGTTCCAGGCGGCATGTCAATGATCAAGTAATCTAATGCCCCCCAATCAAAAGAGCCTATTAGATGATGCATAAAGTCGTGCTTGTATGCATCACGCCATACTATAGGGGTGTCGTCACGGTCCATCATGAAAGCCAGTGAGCCTACTTTTATTGGTTGCTCAATACTGTCGTATTTGAACTCGTGGGTCGGTAATCCATTTTTACTTAACCGTACGCGTTCACCAACAAAACCAAAAAACCGGCTTTGGTTCGGACCATGCACATCAGCATCAGCGACACCTACTTTATAACCTTTTGCGGCTAAGCCAGCGGCCAAGTTGGCGGATACTGTACTTTTACCAACGCCACCTTTGTTTGCCATAACCATAATAATTTGTCCCATTTTTGCTAAACGAGACTCAATCAAGCGTTTCTCATGGTGTCCCTTATCAAGCTTACAGGTGTTTTCCTCAGGGCAAAACTGGCAAGCATGACCACGTTTGCAATCATGTGGGGAAACAGCAAGTGGGTCAGAGCCAGGAAATTGAGTAACAGACATTGTTTCAACCTTATTTTTTATGATAATTCTCAAGCTAGCAGTTAGGCTATGTGAAGCACAAGCCTACTGTTAACTTAAAGCCGTTAAGTGCAAATATATTTTTCGGCAAATGTAGTTTAACAATCATCATCATTTTGCCAAAACCATAGCCAACCGCACTTTTGCTCAGTCTCTTTGGGTTTGGTATTCTTTGTGACGTCATTAGCCCCAGTGTCGAGTATAATCCAAGTATGGCTTACGCGTTTATTTCCGTCTCTCTCTTCCTTACTTCCTTGCCATAAAGCAAAGGCGATTGGCACTTGAGCGCTAGTAAAGTCGACATCGTGCTCGTTACTTGCTTTTAAAGGGCGTGACATAACGACATGCCATTCGTTATCACGTTCTCGTGTCTTAACGATATAGTCACCTGTACCCGTTACGTTCTGACTCTCAAGGATGGTTGTGCTGCCATAGCCTCCCGCGGCTAAATTTTCAACCGTATTTGTATCTGCTTTCCAATACCAAATGTTAACTGGCTTGTCATGGCCTGAACCCATCATATAAGATGTGTCTTGTCCATTAAGTGCATATTGAATAGCTACAGCGTCACGAAACTCTTCAACTGTACTGTTACGATCTTCAGTTTTATCTCGCCAATTAAAGCGCACATAAAGCCTTTTGTTTGAGCGTGCAATCTGAAAATAGAGGTTTTGCATTACAGTAGCATCGTCATTAAAGCGTATCGTTGCTGATTGGTGCACCGGTGGTGCTATTGATAGCTTGGTACCATAGATAGGCACACGGTCCCAAATGAGATCATCGGGATCATTTTGTCTGCGCAAAAAAAGATTACTTGGGATTGGTGTAGCTTTTATGGTATCACCTGGTTGCACTTGCTGGCTGTTCGGGTTTAATGGGCTGTCGTCGGCCATTAATGCGCTGCTTGTTATGACAAGTGTTAAACAAAGAGCGCTTTTCTTGAGGTAGTGGTAGATGTTCACGGCGTAACTCCTTATTATCGAGGCTGATTTAGTCCCACAGTGATTCACTGCTAGTGGCAACTGAAATTCGATCAGATGTTGGCTTAATACTCGGCCCTACTTGAGATTCAAGTGCTAGCTGTTGTGTGCCTACCCAACCCGGTAACACCTCAATGAGATGCGCGATGTTAGGGTCTAAACCGTACTGACTCTCTCTAGCGTATGTGCTTCGTAATTGTTGTAGCATAGGTTGCAGATAGCGCGCCAAAAAATCTCGCTGCGCTCGTTTATAGGGGGTAGCATCACGCTCATTCTCCAGTGCTTCGACTTCTAAATGGCATAATAATGCACAAAACTCGAGCATTGATACCAAATGATCTGGCTCGTCTTGCACACCTTCATCATCAACCGCCGCTTTTACACCAAAATGACTATAAAATGCTTGTACATTTAACATGAAGGTACCCGGTGTTTGCCCGTTAACAAGCCCCTCGTAGGCACTTGCTACTAAGGGCACTCTAGGTTTGCCGCGACGACCATGTATAAATGTACTCATGTAGCCTACTTCTAGGCTGCTTACATTTTCGCTAATATCAAACACAGGCCATGGTTCGTAGCCTGAAGCTTGCCATGCATTATCGAGCGCCTGTTGCAAACGGCCTTCTTCTAGTGCTTGTTGCGTTTCTTGCAGCGGATATGCAAACATTACAGCAGACAAGCGATAAATCGCTTGTCGTGCTTGTGCGTAGTCACTTTCACGCTGTTGCTTCGTTCGAATCTTCAGTGTTGTCATTACATTAATCCTAGCTTAACTTAAACATTTCAGCGTGCTTAAAGCCTATTAAAGTGTCCATCAACTCGCTGTCTAGGCCTTTTGCTTTGCGTTCTCTAGCTTCGGCTAAGGTGTCTAATACTTCGCCTACTCGTGGCCCAAACAGGCTCTCAAGATACGATAAAGGAATACGTGACTCATCTAACTGTTCGCCAGCAGGACCAAACTTAGGCGGCGAAGTAGGTGGCACATAAAACACATTGGGCTCTGTTCCCCATTCAGCGTGCAGTGGTAAAGCAACCTTGTATTTTTCTACCAATAGGTGAATAGGGCCTTCTTCGTCATCCCGATAGCCAATCCAACGTATTCGTCCTACGCACTGCTGTGCACACGCGGTGGGTAGGCCTTTTTCTATGCGTGGATAGCAGAAAATACACTTCTCTGATTTAGAAATTTCCTCATTAAAATAAACTTTTTTGTAAGGACACGCATTTACGCAGTAGCGGTAACCGCGGCAGCGCTCTTGGTCTACCAGCACAATGCCGTCTTCTTGGCGTTTGTATATTGCATTACGTGAGCAAGCAGCTAAACAAGCCGGATTGGCGCAATGGTTACACAAACGAGGAAGATAGAAGTAGTAACTATTAGGGTAATCACCTGCGCCTTCATCTTCATCCCAGTTTACGCCCCAAGTAGGTTTAACATTAGGACGTAGCCAAGGGTCGGTGCCTGTCATTAACGCCTCTTTATAGTTGTACTCCCAAGGAACGCCATAATCTTCTTGGCTAGGCTGGCGGCCTAAACGTAGTGCGCCGTCTTTATCAAAACCGCCGCCCATTTTTTCATAGTTTTTAGGGTAGCCAGTACCAGGTTGAGATTCTACGTTGTTCCAGTACATTGATTCACGGCCATTGCGGTTAGTCCACATTAACTTACATGCGGCGGTACATGTTTGACAACCGATGCATTTGTTTAAGTCGAGTACCATGCTGAGTTGGCGTTTAACGGTCATACTAATTTCTCCTTAAGGTCGCCTGGGAACAGAACATCTTCAGATTTCGCTAACTCTAAATCGTAGCAACTCTCATGAATATGCTGGTTAGCGTTCCACATGCAATATAGGAATTTCAAATGTCCCCACCCACCTACAAGCTCAAGTGGCTGTAAGAATATAGCATTGGATATATTCATATTCTTTCGTTGAATATACTGATGAGGCTCCCAGCCATGTTCCATCATAATTGAGTTAACCGGAATGCTTGGGTAAAACTTTGCTTGGGCATAAAAATCACCATTTGCATTAAATAGCCTCACTCGATCACCGTCTTTTACGCCTTTCTGGGCAGCTAATTGTGGGTTGATATAGATATTGGGTTCGCCACGTTGTAAACGTAACAAAAATTTATTACTACGCCAGTTTGAGTGTATTCCCCAACGCGCATGAGGTGAATAAAACTCTAATGGATAATTAGAGGCTTTAGGCCCTGCATGTAAACGTGCTGTAGGTACCGTTGATTTTAGCCTTTCAAATCGTGGATGATCGCAATAGAAAGTGATGCGCCCTGTTAGGGTATCGTATGGTTTTTTACCATCAGTTTGCGCGGTAAACGGATTATATGGCTCGTCTTTTTTCAACGGTTGATTTAACCCCGCCTTTTCATTCATTACGAAGAAACCTTGTTTAGCGCCTCCCTCTAACGTTGCGCCGCCAAGCTCAGGCGAATTCTCAACAATATACTTGGTTACATCATAATCAGTGTTTAACATGCCATTTTTGGTAAAGTCATCGTGAATCGTATGGAGATCTCGGGTTACCTCACCGTCAGGATAAGAACTTACGCCGCGAGCTAGAGCGCGCTCTTGAATTTTCTTGGTTAATAGCGCCATAATATCCCAGTCAGGCTTAGACTCGCCTACCGGCTCTACCGAACGAGTAAACACGTTCACGAAACGGTGGTAGCCTTGAGAGCGCAAATCCCAAGCCTCGTAGTGACTCGCTGCGGGTAATACATAATCAGCCCACTCTGCCGTTGAATCCATGCGCACATTTACGTTTACGTACAACTCTTTGGCTTGACGTAAATGCTCTTCACGATACTTATTCGACATTTTGTTACGGCGGAATGTGTTGTCAGCCACTGTAATCATGCCTTTTATTTCGCCGTAGTAGGGCATCCAACCTTTTTCAAGAGACTCATCCATCATCTCTTCCATCTCGTCAAGGTCAAAGCCCACACGTTCTTTTAGTTTTTTGTTATCAAAGTGCTTACGCGCACCTTCCATCATGCCGCCGCGTAAAAATTCACCTAAACCGCCCGCTTCATAGCGTGCTGATTTTTTCCCATCAAAGGTAGCCAGTTCTGTCCAAGCAGGGTGGTTCCACACAACCCAAGAGGTATCTAAACCACCTGTTCTGCCGCCATGCCCAGTCAGTGCTAGTGCTAAGGCGTAACCCCAACCAATATATAAGCAGTTTGAATAACTGGAAGTAATGTAGCCAAGCATAATAATCGCTTTTTTAGCCGCGGCTAAGTGACGTGCTTCTTGACGTACAATATCAGGGTGAATATTGGTGTATTGTTGTGTTTCTTCAGGCGAATATTTAGCCGCTTCTTTTTTTACTTGTTCAAATACCGTGGTAACCGCAATACCTTCAACTTCAAACTCGCCTTCTATAGCGGGGTCGATATTGCCAAGTTTTAGGGTTTTAGTTTTGTCACCCATTGAGCCTTTTGCTTTAACCGCTTTGTTGGTATTTAAATCCCAGTGGTAAAACACCTCGTCAGAGCCGTCCTCTTCAAAGTCAATTTCGCGTAACAACTTACCGTTGTCTTTACGCACTAACATAGGTAGGTCAGTTTGTTCTTTTATAAAGTCAGGTTTAATTAAACCTTCTGCTATAATGACGTGAACAAACGACATGGCTAAAAACGGATCTGAGCCTTGTGTAATGGGCATCCATAGGTCGGTATGGATAGCGCTAGGGTTGTAATCAGGTGCTGTGCTGGTAATACGCGCGCCGTTGTATTTTGCTTCCCAAATGTAGTGCGCATCAGGAATACGGGTGGCGTTTGGGTTTATCATGCCTAACATAATGTAGTCAGCGTCAAACCATGCATCAGACGTAAAACTCTCAAGCGGGTTGCCGTAGGCTAAATGCGCACCGGTGTTTAAATCACCCACCACGGTAAAACCATCTAACTGAATACCGCCTACTAAGGAAGAGAAACGGTTAGGTGCCGAGTTTCGCACCATTGTTTGGTTGCCAGAGCCTTGGTGTGTTTTCAGTGCGCCTGGTCCGTATTTTTCAAAAATATCAATGATTTTATCAGCGATTTCTTCTGTTGCTTGATCCCAAGAAATTCGTTGCCATTTACCTTCACCGCGCTCACCGGCTCGTTTCAGTGGATAACGTAAACGGTCGGCCTCGTACATGGAAGTGGAGTGAATAGCACCTTTTTGACAACCACGTGGGTTTGCGTCGGGTACGTTTTTATTTACTTGAGGGTATTTAGCGATTTGCTCTTCACGAATAACGATGCCATCTTTAACATAGACATTCCACGCGCAGTTGCCCATGCAGTTGATACAATGTGCAGCATGCCCAACCGTGTCCCATTGCCATTCGTCTCGGTATAAGTCTTCCCAACCACGGTAAGGGTATTCGTTTGCTAAGGTATCGCCTATTGGCGCTAATCTATTAAGTCCCCAAACATTGCCGCTTAACATTACACTGGTGCCTGTTAGCCCCAGTCCCTTAAGAAAATCTCGGCGCTTTAGCTTAAACATTCCCATGATTTTTTCCTCATCGACTTTAGTGGTTGACTCAACTATCTTGCAAAGTGCCAAGTTTATAGAGCAGCAGTGTCACCTTTTATTTTGATAATGCACTTAGCTGGTTTGGCTCTCGACTTTGTTAAGTTTTGCAAAACGTCAGACATACTGACTTCTACATGAAACCCAATTACATTAATGCATCAAATGAAAGACTAAACGATAAAATGCACGCATTAATTTACGCTATAATTGATAAGAAAAGAGTAGCAGCTAATGGTAGTGAACACCATATATTCACTGCTGTTCAGCGGTTTTTAGCCTGTTAGCTTGACTTGAATCAATGTATTGAGTTGTTTGAATTAAAAGCAATTGCAAATAGGCTAAATTAAGCTTCTACTTGGCTATAACCTTTACGTCAACACTGTGTTATTTCACATTTTATTATAGGGGAAAAACATGTTTTTTAAATGGAACCAAATCTCGCTCGCCATATTGGTGTTAGGCATGCTGGCGCTACCACGTGTAGCTGAGGCGCAAATCGTCGGGGATGCAAAAGCGGGTGCAAATAAAGTTGCTGTTTGTGCGGCTTGCCATGGCGCAAATGGTAAGTCAGCGGTCAGTATGTACCCTAACTTGAATGGACAATGGGCCGACTATCTAGTTAGTGCACTTAACGCTTACAAAGCCGGTGAGCGCACAGGTGGCATGACAATGATGATGGCACCTCAAGCCGCTAATTTAAGTGAGCAAGACATTGCCGATATTGCGGCTTATTATGCTGCACAGGAATAAGTAATCTTAACCAATTTACTCGGTATAGACTTTTTACCATTTGTTTATTATCGGTACTGTTATATACACTAAGGAATTATGATAACCTTTGAAAAAGAGAACAACCGACTTTAATTAGCCAAAACTTTAAGCGAGATTATTAATAAAGTGACACAAGATAAAATATCAACTAAGAATCCAGCGGGGTTGGGTTTAATTTTTATCTGCTGGTTAATTGCGATGGCGGCTTTATTTGGCAGCTTGTTTTTTAGTGAAGTTATGGGGTTAAAACCTTGTGTGCTTTGCTGGTGGCAGCGTGTTTTTATTTATCCGTTAGCGGTGTTGTTCTTGGTAGGCATGTTTCCTCAAGATAACAAAGTAGACCTTGCTGTGGTGCGTTATACCTTGCCTCTGGCCATTATTGGCTTAGGGTTTGCTGTATATCACTACCTCGTTTATATGGGGGTTATTCCTGAGTCACTCCAGCCATGCAGTGAAGAGTTGTCTTGTGCAAAAATCAACTTGGAGCTTATGGGCTTTATTACTATTCCTATGCTCTCTATTTTTGCTTATAGTGCCATCATTGTGCTTTTATTTACTTATCGAAAAAGGTTTTGTTAATGAAAAAAAATATAATTGTTGTCGCTACGGCAATTTTTTTTATTGTGTTATTTATTGTGGCTGCGACCACATATAACAACCATAAAAACAAAGAACTTAGCAGTACGTCGCAAAAAAATAGTGAGTATATAGAGCGCGAACACTCACCCATGATGGGGCCACCTGACGCTAAGGTAACGATTGTTGAATTCTTTGATCCAGCCTGTGGAACCTGCAGTGCATTTTATCCTTTTGTTAAGCAGTTGATGAACGAAAACCCTGGTAAAGTGAATTTGGTCTTGCGTTATTTACCATTACATCAAAATTCAGATGTGATCGTTGCCATTTTAGAAGCCTCTCGTTTGCAGGATCGTTTTTGGCAAACGTTACAGCGCGCTTATGCAACGAGGGATTCATGGATAGAACATCATGTTTCTAACCCCGAAAAATTTTGGCAGCAACTAGACGGTCTTGGTCTAGATATGAACAAATTAAGAGAAGATAGCCAAAGTGCTGAGGTTTTAAGGCGAGTAAAGCTCGACATGTCAGATGCGAAACAGCTTAATGTGAATAAAACCCCTGGCTTTTTTGTTAATGGAAAACCACTTGTTCATTTCGGTTATAAACAACTTCAACAACTTGTTGTGTCAGAAGTTAATCAATAAAAATAATTAGAAACACGCACCGCACTCTTATTCACAGTGTGGTGCGTTAATATAAGCAATAGTATTAAGCCTACTTTTACTCACTATGGTTGAAAATATATAGGAGAGCCAGGCCCAACCGGTAAGCCAAAAGCAAATACCCAAAGATAAAATAACGCTATCCAACCAACTAAAAAGGCCATGCTGTAAGGTAACATGGTCGCGATTAATGTACCTATGCCAACATCTTTTTTATACTTAGCCGCTACGGCGAGTATTAGACCAAAATAGCTCATCATTGGTGTAATAAGGTTGGTGACTGAGTCGCCAATGCGGTATGCGGCTTGTATGGTTTCTGGTGCATAGCCAATTAACATTAACATAGGCACAAATATTGGTGCGGTTGCGGCCCATTGCGCAGAAGAAGAGCCCAATGTCAGGTTAATTAAAGCACACATTAAAATAAACAACACAAAGACTTCTGGCCCTGTCATACTTAATGCTTGTAAGAATTCAGCACCATTAATAGCCAAAATAGTGCCTAAGTTTGTCCATTTAAAAAAGGCAACAAATTGCGCAGCAAAAAATACCAGCACAATGTACATGCTTAACGAGCTCATACTTTTACTCATGGCATTAATAACGTCACGGTCGTTTTTCATGGTACCCACCACTTTACCGTAGACAAAACCTGGGATAGCAAAGGTGATAAATATAAAGGCAACAATGCCTTGTAAAAATGGCGAGCCTTTGACCAATCCTGTTTCAGGGTTTCTTAAAATACCGTCGGCAGGCACAATGGTAAGTGCTAATAAAATTACTAAACCTAGGAAAGTAAGCCCAGCATACATTAACCCTTTACGCTCAAGAGGAGAAAGGTGAGCAATGTTTGAATCAAGTGGTTCACTGGCTTCATCATCGCTGTATTTCCCCAGTCGTGGCTCTACCACTTTTTCAGTTATGAACGTGCCTAGTATCGCGATCAGAAAAGTAGATACCATCATAAAGTACCAGTTAGCTTCTGGTCCTACTTGGTAATTTGGGTCAATCATTTGGGCTGCCGGCGTTGTTATGCCTGCTAAAAGAGGATCAATAGTGCCCAGTAATAGGTTAGCACTGTAGCCACCAGAAACCCCAGCGAACGCAGCAGACAAGCCGGCTAACGGGTGGCGACCTAAACTGTGGAATATCATTGCAGCAAGCGGGATTAACACCACGTAGCCAAGCTCAGAAGCGGTATTAGATAAAATAGCGGCCAACACTATCATAAAGGTCACGAAACGTTTTGACGCACCCATTACCATGCCACGAAGTGCTGCTGATAAAAGCCCTGAATGCTCAGCCACGCTTACGCCGAGCAAAGCCACTAAAACGGTTCCAAGTGGTGCGAAATTAGTAAAATTAGTGACTAACCCAGTGACGATTTTTTGTAAACCATCACCGCTTAACAAGCTAATTACCTCAATCACCCCGTCAGGGTCTCTACCCGCAGAGCCAATAGGTCGAGGGTCTATTGCACTTAAGCCAAACCAATCAGCAATGCCGCTAAAGACAATGATAAACAGACAAAATAAGGCAAATAATGTGATTGGGTGTGGTAGTAAGTTGCCCAAGTACTCTACCGATGCTAAAAATCGGTTAAACCAACTATCTTTTGAAGTTTGCTGTGTTGTTTTTACGTTCATAAATTTAGTGTCTAATAAATAAATCAAAGAGCGTAAGCTAACATTTTTAATGCTTACAAAGCGAAAAAAAAACGATGAATCGACTGTTTATGTCTTTGAACGTTAATTTATAAGCCAAGGTTAGTGTGAGTCAAGTCGTTGGTTTTAGCGTTTTTAGCTCAAGTAGGGCAGGTGAACACTCGTATAGTAAATGAATACTGATGTATAAAAAAGGGAATGAATCATTCACTGAATAAGTAAAGTTCAATAAGGTAACATGCGGGCAATCAAAAGCTTTAATGGCATTAACTAACCAGTTGCCGGCTTAAGATACCTTTAATCACTTTTTTCGAGACGCTAGCTTAATCGTTTTTTGAAATAGCAAAGTAGATGAGCAGGCAGTGGCTTGATTATAAAAAGAAACGTGCACGTCGAGTCAATCTGACTTTATGGTATTTTAGCTAAAGAGTCTCGTAAGATCAGCGTGGGTTCAAACGAGTGGTTTACTACTAGGTCTTTATGTTGATAAACATTTTTAAGTACTAATTTTGCAGCCATGTGTCCCATATCATAAATAGGGTTGTCTATGGTTGTTAGTTTTGGGTAAATGTGGCGCGAAAAAATAATATTATCGTAGCCGATAATTGACAAGTCTTCTGGTAATGCTAAACCATGTTCACGGGCATACGTCATGGCACCTGAAGCCATTTCATCATTGCCACAAACTAACGCGGTGAAAGGTGTTTTTTCAGTGATAAACTTTTTAAGCCCTTCTTTGCCGCCATTTTCTTTAAAGTTACCTTCAAAATATAAGGCGTCGTTAAAGGTCAGGTTTTGCTCAGCTAACGCTCTTTTGTGGCCTGTTAATCTGTCTTTTGAATCAGGTTTAAATTTGGGGCCTGAAATATAAGCAATTTGGGTATGGCCACTATCAATAACCGCTTTTGCAGCGAGATAGCCGCCAAGTTCATTATCTAAGTAAATGCAGTTTGCTTTGAGT
Source organism: Colwellia sp. F1 (assembly GCF_056238625.1). Classification (NCBI taxonomy): domain Bacteria; kingdom Pseudomonadati; phylum Pseudomonadota; class Gammaproteobacteria; order Alteromonadales; family Colwelliaceae; genus Colwellia; species Colwellia sp. F1. The sequence goes on along the minus strand of NZ_JBWDLI010000002.1, from coordinate 259,901 downwards.
TTTTTAACAATTCTGCTCATCAAGTAAATCGGTGTTTTACTCTTATTTGCCTGTTCAATTAAGTATTCATCGGTGACGCCTTCTACATGTATTATAAGCGCGTCGCAATTGCGTGAGATTAAAAAATCAATGCCTTCTTTTTCTTTATCTTCTTCACTGTGCCCTGTTGTAATAATAACATGTTTGCCCGCAGCTCTTAGTTCAGACTCAATGCCAGCCATCATTTGACCAAAAAACGCCCCGTCTAATTCAGAGACTAATATACCCACACTGTTAGTGCGGTTAGAGGCTAAGGATTGCGCAATAGAGTTTGGTCGATAGCCTAGCTCGAGCATAGCGTCTTCAACCTTTTTACGTGTTTTATCACTAACACGTGTATTATTGTTTATTACTCTTGAAACTGTTGCTAGTGAAACACCTGCCATGCGAGATACTTCATATATTGTTGCCATGTGTTTCCTAAATTGCGCAATTTAATGTTAAATAGAGTTTATTTGTAAGAAAAAACTGTTAAGAAAAACTCTAATATACGGTTAATTATGTTAACTCGATACGGTTTTTAATTCTACTTGCAGTTTAGTTATTTTCTCTTCGGTAAGTGTATATTTTCGCATAACCCAAGCAACAGCAAATGAGCCAAGCGCAGGAAAAATAGTAAAGGATAATATAATACCTTGCTTGGTGTTTTCACTTTGCTCTGTCTCTGCTTGGTAGCCATAAAAAGTTAATAACCAGCCAGCTAAAGCACCACCGATAGCGATACCCAGCTTAATAAAAAAGATGACACCAGAGTACACTAAGCCAGTTACTCTGATGCCTGTTTTTTGATGACCATAGTCGATGGTGTCAGCCATTTTTGCCCAAAGCAATGGTGACGCCATATCAAGAAAAAACTTCCAAAAAATGAAGGCGACAAAGGCAATAATAATTTGATCTGCTTGAATAAAGAAGCTAGCAATACAAATTGAAGCGGCTAAAATTTGTAGCCATATATAGGCTTTTATTTTACAAACGCGTTTTGCCAGCGGTTGTGCAACGGCGCAACCGACCATGCTGGCAATGACGCCTAAGGTTAAAAAGGCAGTAATGAGGTCATCACGGCCAAGGAAATATTTAACGTAATACACAGCAAGTGTAAGGCGTAATACTTGGCCAGAGAGTAAATAAAAAGCAGCGATACATAAAATTCGCCATTGATCATTTTTCCATAATGCTTTTAGGCTCTCTTTCATAGATAACTGCTGACTTTCTGGCGGTTTCACACGTTCTTTTGTGCCTAAAAAGCATAATAAAAATAAGATGGCACCCAGTGAACTCATGGTAATCATAGTGAGTTGGTAACCTTTGGCAGCATCGCCTTTACCAAACCATTCAACCATTGGCATGGTTGCTGAAGCAACAATAACACCGCCTAGCATGCCAAAAACAAAGCGGTAGGATTGTACAGTTACACGTTCTTTTGCATCTTTAGTTAGTACGCCGCCTAAGCCACAGTAAGGAATATTAATCGCGGTGTAAGCAATCATTAGCAGTGTATAAGTGACAAAGGCGTAAATGACTTTATTGTTGTCGGTTAAATCAGGTGTGGTGAAAGCCAATATACTAAGTAAGGCAAAGGGCAGTGCCATCCATAATAAGTAAGGGCGAAATTGCCCCCATTTTGTTTGGGTTTTATCCGTTAGATTACCCATAATAGGGTCGGTAACTGCATCAATTAAGCGTACGGCTAAAAACATAGTACCTACTACCGCAGGAGATAAGCCAACCACGTCAGTATAAAATAGCAGTAAAAACATCATCACGGTTTGAAAAATAATATTACTGGCTGTATCACCGAGCCCATAGGCTATTTTTTCTTTGATGCTGATCATTGATAATTAAGTCTCATTAAAATACTGGTACTGCAGCTCTACGCTGCGCTAACTCACGGCCTATTTTTTGGTTGTCTTTACTTGACAATGGATAAAAAAGCATTAAGCACGCACCTGCAAAAGCAAAGGCTGCAGGGATCCAACTCATCAGTAATTGCATACCTGGTAAAGACGCTTCAATGGTAGATTTATCCATGCCATTGTAACCATAGCCAGCAAGCACCACTAAAACGAGTGCACCGGCAAAGCCCCCGCCAGTTTTTTGGACGAAAGTGCCGGCAGAGTATATGAGGCCAGTAGCACGGCGGCCGTTTTTCCATTCAGAATAGTCGGCAGAATCACCTAGCATGGTAAAGTATAGGGTTGGCATAATAGCGGCAAAAAATTCAGCAGCCCCCCCTAAAACAAAAATGGCGATAAGGTTACCTTTAGGTACCCAGTAAAAAGCAGCAGTAAGTAAGCCACTTAGCAGAAGTGAGCCTATAAATAATTTACGTTTTCCAATTTTATTTGCTATGTAACTTGTTGATAATGCACCTAAAATAGAAGCGATTAATAATATGACAAAATATTTTCCAGCTAATAGCTCACTACCCACATGGTACTTAAAGTAATAGGCGATAGTGCCATATTTAATGCCATTAAATAACATGGTGATAAAGCCCATTCCTAACAAGATTAACCACGGTTTATTGGTTAATAAGTCAACCATGTCGCGTTGGGTTCCGCTTAACTTTTCATCGGGGTTGGCGATGAGTTTTTTTATAACAAGCCACATGCCCCCCATAACAGCAACAAAAAACAACCCGCTATAAATTTCTCGAAAGTAGAAAAATAATGTCATGGCTAATAAGGGCAAAATAATAAAGGGTAAGTTCTTGGTTAAGTCGAGCAATTCAGCTTTTAAGTTACTGGATTTATCAATACTGGGGGTGACACGCTCTTTGGTTGTGGCAAAGGTCGTGATCATTAACAAAACTAAAATAACAGCAAACAAATACATGGTGTATTGATAGCCTGTGGCATCGTCACCGCCACCAAAATAGGCAACTAAATCAGGTAAAAAGCCCATAACAAGCAAGCCGCCGGCAAATGCACCGGCAAAACGGAAACCAGATAAGCTGGTACGTTCAGTGTCACTAGGGGTTATTACGCCCATTAATGCGGAATAAGGCACATTATTTAGGGTATAGGCAAGTGTTAAACCTATGTAGGTAATGTAGGCATAAATAAGTTTGCCAGTATAGCTTAAGTCGGGCGTGGTAAAGCTTAACACCATAAAAAGGGCTAAAAAAGGGGTTGACCATAATATCCATGGCCTAAACTTGCCCCAACGCGTGTTGGTTCTGTCGGCTATCATTCCCATAATAATGTCGGTTACGCCATCAGATAGACGTACCACTAAAAATAGCATGGCGGCCGCAGCTGCGGTTAAACCAAAGGTGTCAGTGTAAAATACCGCTAAATACGCGAGTGCGCCGCGCCACACTAAATTAGCGGCAGCATCGCCCATGGCGTAACCTACTTTTTCATAAAAAGGGAGCTTGGTCATCTGATTACCTATTGGTTATTATTGTTGGGGGTCAGTATTTTATTGTTTTTTGTATTTACACTAAGCTAGATATTACAATATAGCGATGAAATACCTAGCAATTAATGTCCATCTATTGATTGTTTACCTGTTACTTATTAATGCTTTATAACTTAAGCCACTGGCTTTAATGGTTCTTACTTGTGTGTCGTAATCAACATAAACAAGGCCAAAACGTTTCAAATAACCTTCAGCCCACTCAAAGTTATCCATTAAACTCCAAGCGAAATAACCATCAACCTTGACACCTAATTCAATCGCATCGTTAACAGCATTTAAATGGCTTTGATAATAATTAATTCTATCTTGATCATTGACAACACCATCAATAAGCTCATCAGCCATAGCAGCACCATTTTCAGTAATATAAATAGGCGGTAATTTATATTTTTGATTAAGCGACACTAAGAGCTCGGTAAAGGCTTTAGGGTAAATCTCCCAACCAATATCAGTGCGCGGCTTTGGTGGATCTATTTGAAAAAAATGTTCATTAGCATCGGCACGGTATATTGCTCGGGTATAAAAATTAACCCCTAAGAAGTCTATTGGGTGCGATATTATGGCCATATCACCTTCTTGAATGTCAGGGCGGTTTTCAACAGGGAGCTGCATTATAATGTCAGGGTATGCAGCATCAAACAACGGCTTAATATACCATTGGTTAAAATAGTCATCCGCAAAAGCGGTTGCTGCTATATCGTCAGCGGCGTCAGTTTCTGGGTAGCAAGGGGTAAAGTTAAGTACAATACCGTTTAATGAATTAGGGCTATTTTTATTTAATACCGCCATAGCTAAGCCGTGTGCTAGTAATAAATGATGGGCCGCTTTTCTACCAAACTCTTTACCTACAATACCTGGTGCATGAATACCAACTTCATAACCTAAAAAGGAGCTACAAAAAGGTTCATTTAAAGTAGCGTATGAATAAACCCTATCACCAAAGGCCGCTGAAATTAAATCGGCGTAATCTCTAAACTTATACGCAGTATCACGGTTTAACCACCCCCCGTTGTTTTCTAAATGCTGTGGTAAATCCCAATGATAAAGTGTGACATAGGCTTTAATATTTTTAGATTTTAATTTGTCTAAAATATTGACATAGTAGGCAACACCTTCTGGGTTTAATTCACCTGATTCAGTTATAACGCGTGGCCAAGAAATTGATAACCGATACGCATCAACTCCTAAAGAGTCAATTAGTTCAATATCTTGTTGCCATAAATTGTAGTGATCACAAGCTACTTTACCATTTGAACCATCAATAACCTTACCTGGGGTATTGCAAAAGGTATCCCATATGCAGGGTAGTCTTGACTCATAAGCACCTTCAATTTGGAATGAAGCTGTGGCTACACCATAAACAAAGTCTTTTGATAACATGGTTGAGTTGTGGGGTAGAGTGAGTTTGGCTGTCATTTTAAATTGTACCTACGTAATAAAATTTAGTCGGGTAACGTCTATTTACCCTGGATGTAAAGCGCTAACAAACACAGGAAAATTACGATAAATCATGTTTGAACAACAAATGAAAGCGCTTACATTTAAGGTTAGTGCTTTCTGTAACTAAGGTCAATAACTTTATTTATTATTCTCTTTAATTTGTGTTAACGGTTTAATATTGAGGTTGTCATTGTTTGTGATAGCGAAACGTAAACAATGCTAAGCCCTTTGCTTTGGCCTGGTGCGTTAACAACTAGGCAGTTATGTTTTAGGATTAATAGGGCATTTATTAACTAAAAATAATCTACTTTAACCTCAATCTTAAGTTGCTTATTGAGTCAATAAGCAACCACAACATCCCCTTATATTGATAAAGTTGCGTATAAAATAACTATAACGTTAGCTGTTTGATTTACAGTAATCTTGTAAAAACTGAGCATGTGTAGGTAACTTATCTACGGCATGCGATATTGATGTTCTTATGCTGGCCATAAAACTGTTTAATTCCTTGTCGTTCATTATCTCTGCTATTGTATGGTATTGCTTGGGGACTAATCCTTGACCAATCAGTACTTGAGTCCATGAGTCAACGCGGAAAATATCGCCGTCGTCTAAAAATACACGCCCCGTTTCTTTAAACAGATCAATTTTATGCTGTAAAGAAGCAGGGACTTCCATATTCTTACAGTGCAACCAAAAGTCACTGTCTTCCCGTTGTGTTGTTTTATAATGTAATACAATAAAGTCACGCACAGCATTTAATTCAGAATCAAGTTTACTGTTGTATTCATCAATAGCAGACGGGTGTATGCCTTCAAACGGGAATAAGCGTAATAATCGAATAACACCAGACATAATGAGATGAATACTGGTTGACTCTAAAGGTTCAACAAAGCCACTAGACAAGCCTAAAGCCACGCAGTTTTTATTCCATCCTTTACGACGTCTTCCTGTTTTAAATTTTATAACCCTTGGCTCTGTAATCATCTCTCCTGTTATATTCGCTTTGACCGTGTTGATTGCTTCTTCATCAGAGCAATACTTACTACAATACACTAAGCCATTGCCAACGCGACTTTGCAGTGGTATTTGCCATTGCCAGCCACTTTTATGGGCAATAGAGCGAGTATAGGGCAAAGCTGCGGATACTGTTTTGGTTTGTACTGCGACGGCACTGTCACAAGGTAACCAATGTGACCAGTCGTCAAAGCCAGTATGTAGTGCTTGCTCAATTAACAGGCCTCTAAAACCAGTACAGTCGATAAAAAAATCACCTTCAATAACCTTTCCAGACGCTAGCGTAAGTGAGCTGATATTGCCTGTTTTATGATCTTTGTGTACTTGTTTTATTTTACCTTCAAGGCGAACCACACCTAAATCTTCACTAAATTTACGTAAGTATTTGGCGTAAAGTGTTGCATCAAGGTGATAGGCATAATTGATAGGGCTGTTAGCTGATAAAGCAAACTTATTTTTTTTTGCCGCTTGTAGCTCATAACAGTACTCACTAAAGTCAGCATTGATCCCCTTACGTAGACCATGTAGCCAGAAGTGATGAAACTCACCAGCCCAACACTCTTTCCCTGTGACACCAAAAGAATGAATATACTCACTCTTTTGCTGTCCCCAGTTTTCAAACCCTATGCCGAGTTTAAACGTGGCATTGGTGGCTCGCATAATTTCTTGTTCGTCAATGCCGAGTAATTTGTGAAAGGTTCTTATTGGGGGAATAGTGGCTTCACCTACGCCTACGGTAGCAATTTCATCAGACTCTATTAGGGTTATATTTAAGTTTTTGCCGATTAGCTTTGAAAATGCGGCGGCTGCCATCCAGCCTGCGGTACCGCCACCTGCAATTACTACGTTTTTAATTTTATTGTTCATAATTGACTACCGTTCCTGATGTGTTTGTATATATCGATGATTAATTTATACCGGTTAATTGATTAAGTAACGCTCTATTTGTTGGTAAACCAGTAAGATATTTAGCTATTTTAGCTTGTACCTCAGCAATAGCTTTTTCAGCAGTTGGTTTATCTTCAAATTGCCGAGGGTTAGGGCGTTGTTTAGTGTGAAAGCCCATACCATAAAGTACGTATTGATAACTGGCCGAAGGAAATACTTCTTCATTTTGAATTAAGTCATAACGACTAGGTGGTTGGTGTTGCCAAAGTTCAATGAATGTTTGTAATTGTTTACTAATGCTTTCTGGTTTTTGGTTGTCTTGCCAGTAGGGCGAATCTGTGCGTTTACTTAGGATGTAATGCAACTTCAAAAAGTCGATAGTACGTTGCCACCGATAGGTAAATCGGTCGTTAAATCGCTCGGCTATAATGTCCATATGACTACGCGTGACAGGTAATTCATCACTGATCATCATGGCAGATAACTCCACTAAGGCTAGTGCTGATGCCTCAAGCGGCTCGAGAAAACCCGCAGACATTCCAACGGCAACACAGTTTTTATGCCAAAACTTTTCTCTATGACCCGGTGCAAAAGTAATTTTTCTTGGGGTCAGTAAGTTTGCTTGTTCCTCACCAATTGAGTTGGCGATATATTGCTTTAATGCTTTTTCAGCGTCTACATCATTTGTGTGCTGGCTTGAGTAGGTATAACCAACCCCCCGTCGTTTTTGTAAGCCAATATCCCAAATCCAGCCGGCGGCTTGTGCAGTTGATAAGGTTGTGGAGTTTATTGGTGTGTCGTGGCTAGGGTAAGGAACTTGAACCGCTAGCGCTGAATCATTAAAGAGAATATGTTTTTTGCAGATAAAAGGGATCTTGAAGTGCTTACCGAGCAGTAAAGAAGCACTACCCGTACAGTCAACAAATAAGTCACCGGTTATTATGCCGTTTTCTTTGGTATTAATGGCGCTAATGTCGCCATTGTCTGCTGAAATAATGCCATCCATGTGGTCGACTATGTGTTGTACCTTTAGTTTTTCAATGCAGTGTTTTTGCAATAACGCGGCAAATTTTTTTGCGTCTAGGTGGTAACCATAGTTTGTAACAGCAGCGTAATCGGGGGTTGCCTGTTGTTTCGGCGCTAAGCCTGCTTCACATACGTGGCTTTGAATGTTAACGGTATCAGCAAACGATTGCTGTGCATGATTTCTTTGCCATTCGGCATGGAGATCTACCTGCGCGTAGCCATGAGGCGTCATGAAAGGGTGGTAAAAAAAATCATCCTGTGCGCCTGTGGTCCAACCTATAAACTTGGTTCCTTGTTTAAAAGCAGCTTGGCATGCTTGTATAAATGTTTTTTCGTCTATCCCTATTTTTTCTAGAGTATTTCGCATTGATGGCCAAGTACCCTCACCAACACCAATGCTGTTAACTTCAGGAGATTCAATCAAAATAACTTCGACAGTACTTGATGCGTTGGTGCAATGTTCGGCTGCAATACTCCCTGCCGTGATCCAGCCAGCAGAGCCACCACCGACAATAACAACTTTTTTAATCGGTTTATCCATATTCCCCCCTATGGAGCATAAGCGTTATTTTAAAAACAAATGCCGTGCTAGTGCACGGCATTTATAAGTCCACTTACTATTTAAATTAACTCAATTTAATTAGAAAGTATAACGCGCACCGAAAGCGTAACGAGCTTCTTGCTCGGCTAAGTTCCATAGCTGTACAGCTGTACGACCATGAATGCGGGTATCTTCACCTGTAATGTTAATGCCTTCTATAAAGACCGACAGTTGTTCATTAACTTGATAGGCAACATTAAAATCAATTTGTGCGTACGATTCTGTATAAGCAGGTTCATTGATATATCTCGCTTGTGAGTTTAAGAAATCATCACGCCAGTTATAAGCTAAACGAGCTTGAAAATCGTCCTTCTCATACATTAAAATTAAATTTGCCGTATCACTTAAACCAACAAGCGCAAATTGTGTAACCGATGGGTCGGCATTGTTATCAAAACCAACATCACCAGAAACCGTGGTATAGTTCGCCTGTATCCCAAAACCTGTGTCGCCAAAGAAGTGTTGTGCAGCGAGTTCAAAACCGTTGATTTTAGCTTCTTTATTATTAACAAACTTGGTCACGGTAAAGTCCATTAATGGGTCATCGCCGTTTGGTAAGACATCATAATCAACCTCAAATTGCTCAGCAGGGATTGAGAAATAATCAACATTATTTTCAGTGGCTGCAACCATGGCAAATAAGTTAGTGTCTGTTATTTCTTCACCTAACGCTTCTAGTGCTAACATGGCAGCTTGAGCCCGAGGACCAGCAGTTGCATCACGTAAGCCATAAACATTTTCTACCACAGGCTCACGCCCAGCAAAGTTATTAACACGTTTTTCATAGTAGCCTATAGAAACATAACTTGTATCAGCAAAATACCATTCGGCTGAAAAATCAATATTGTCTGACTCTAACGGCACCAAGCCTGGGTTACCATTTGAAGCTGTGCCTAGTTGAACACCCGCCATGGTCGTTGGTCCAGAAGGGCCACTAACACCCGCTGCGGCGGCACTTAATTGGTCATAGGTAGGGCGAGCAATGGTTTTACTGTAAGAAAAACGTGTTACTACACTATCAACAACTTCGATATCAAAATCAAAGCTTGGTAATAGATGGTTATAATCAGCTTTCGCAGAGAAGTCTTGCATGCCATCACCGAAACGTACGTTAAAGTCATTATTACCTTCCCATGCGACAGCATTAGGTAAGGCGACATTAGCAGAAGAGGTGATATCTGTGTTTTCAAAACGAAGACCGGCAGAAATATTATAGGGGCGGCCACCTAATTCTCCTGAAAGGTCAAGTTGAACAAAGGCAGCGGTAATATCTTCTTTTATCGTGCGGTCAGTCGCTGCAGCGCCGTTAGCAACAAAGTCAAAACCATATTCAGTTGCAGCCCATGCACCAATTTGTGCAGCACTACCGGTAAAACCTTGATTAAAAGCATCTGTTTTATCAAAATCATTAATTTCGCTGGTGAAGTCAATCGGAGTTAAGTAGTTATCAGGTAACTCTCCTGGGTTTTCAATCCCCCAGTTACCCATAGTATGACGTGTTAAACTTTGTACAGAATGGCTTTCCATTGAGCGTGATTCTACCCCAAACTCGATACTTCCTTCATCAAATTGATAATCACCCACTATACGAAATTCATCAATCTCACTTTTTTGAGATGAGTAGTTCATATCAAGTATTGAAGTACCTACGTCATCTTGGTCGAGCACACCATTACAGTTTAAGCCTCTTCTAGCATCACAGTCATCAAATACAACCCCCATAGTGGGGTAATCTTTACTATAGTCGACACTTTGACCAGCAACGATGTTTGCGCCTAAACCGGCGTTAACCCAAGCACCATAAGCGGCATCAGGCGAGCTTTCTGCTGTTGAGCTGTGACCGTCAAAAGTGAGGGTGAAATAATCATTAACTTCGTATTGAATGTTTAAACCAATGGAGTCATTCTCATTGACTTGGTTCAGCTCTTGTAAAGCTAAACCTAAATCGCGTGGTGGCTGATCACCCCGATCTTCATTGTAATCAACTGGGGTAGTAACAGTTTCATCGTCAAAGCCTAAGTTTGACTTATAAGTGTCCATCCAAATAGATTGTTCGGCACGAGATTGAAACGTGTCTTGCTTTGAATAAGTGTAATCTAGTGTCGCTGTTAACGCTTCAACCGGTCTAAATTGTAATGTTAATTGGGCATTAGTACGATCGCGCTCTTGATCAGAAATAAAATAACGTAAATCTGAAGGCATTGAATAAATTTGACCAAGTTCAGGCTCGTTTCCTAGTTGAATATCACTTGCCGCTTGTGGAATAGTCCCGTCGTAAAGGCTAGTTCGCCATTCATTAACAAAGGCGCCCGAGGTTGAACTATGACGTTGTTGTGTGTTGACAGTTAACGAGGCACCAAACATTTCATCTTCATCAGTCCAGCTAAGTAAAGCGGATAACTCAGGTGTCACATCATTACCGACCCGGTTGCTTGTATCCATGATGGCTTTAGCGCCAACACTGGCATGCATGCCTGGGTTGTCTAATGGCTTGCCGGTGACGATATCGATTACTGCCCCAATACCACCCGTCGCCACGTTTGCTCTACCTGTTTTATAAACAGAAACTGACTTTACTGCATCAGAAGCCAGATTTGAAAACTCAAAAGCACGTGAGTTTGATACCCCACCCCCACCTGGGAGGCTTGACGCAGGCATGGTACGGCCATTTAAGGTCACCATGTTATAGTCAGGGCCAAAGCCACGAACGGTTACTTTGCTACCTTCACCGTTATCTCGGTCAATTGACACGCCCGTAATACGCTGTAACGATTCTGCTAAGTTAGTGTCTGGAAATTTACCGATATCTTCTGCAGAAATAGCATCAACAACACCACTTGCATCACGTTTAAGACGTGTAGATTCTTTGATACTTGAGCGCATGCCCGTAACGGTAATCACTTCAACACTTTCTTCAGCTAGCGATGTTGTTTCTGCTGAGATTGCCGGTAGTGCTGTTGCACCGAGTATTAACGACAGGCTTGTCGCTACTTTTGTTTTAATAAAGCTTTGCTTGTTCATGAATTTCTCCCACAGTTTACATATTTATAATTATTTATTGTGCTCAGCGCTTTCACTTAGTAATTAAGTTCGTGTGTAAGGGAAGATTAAACCCAAATGAAAGCGCTTACATTTAAATTAGATTATAAAATAGCAAAGGTCAATATTTATTTACTTATTTTTTGTGCGGATAATTTTTAATCATATTAATCCTAAGTGGAGTTGCTACGTTTTGTTTATTTTAAGTTATTAAAAATCAATTGATTGTGTTTTATCTGCTTTGTTTTGTTCAAGTTTTTATTGTGTTTATATACAATATGAATTAACTTGTAAGCGCTTACATTTTTATTGGTTAGCATCAAACATAACGGTGATATGAAACTTATTAGCTCAATAATAGGCATGTTATGTGAGGCAAAAAAAAGACAACTTATGCTTTAAAAGAGGATATAAACGTGAAGAGTAAACTGCCTTTGAAAGAAAAAATCGCTTATGCCTGTGGTGATGTGGCATCTAATTTTTACTGGCGCGTTTTTGATGTATTTCTTTTTATTTTCTATACCGATGTTTTTGGTATTTCAGCGGCAGCGGTTGGTACCTTAATGTTAGTCACTCGGTTAATTGATGCTTTTTCTGACCCATTAATGGGCGCGTTAGCTGATAGGACTAAAACGCGCTTTGGTAAGTTCCGCCCGTATTTGCTTTGGGGTATTATTCCAATCGTTGCTGGGGGGGTACTCACCTTTACAGTACCTGATGTCAGCGATAATAATAAGTTAATATGGGCTTATGGCACCTATATTTTTATGATGTTGGCGTATACATTCATTAATGTTCCTTATGGCGCTTTATTGGGTGTTATGACTCATAATACACAGCAACGAACTACATTAACGAGTTTTAGATTTATTGGTGCATTTTCTGGTGGTAGCTTAGTTGCTTATCTTACCCCTGAGTTAGTTCAATATTTAGGCCAAGGCAATGAAGCGTTAGGTTGGCAGCTGACGATGGGTTTGTATGGTTGTGTCGCCGCGCTGTTATTTTTTATTACTTTTTATGGTACCCAAGAGCGTATTGCTCCACCCCCAGAGCAGAAAACACCTGTCTGGCAAGATATTAAGGACTTAGGGCAAAATAAACCCTGGTTAGTGTTGTTTGTACTCGCGCTTATTATCATGATTACTATTTCGCTTCGTGCTAGTTCAGGTACATTTTATTTTAAATACTATGTTCAACGACCTGATCTCATTGGCAGTTTTGCTATGGTCTATATGCTGGCCTTAGCGGTAGGTGCAGCCTCTACACCGCTATTAACCCGCTTCTTTGATAAACGAAAATTACTGATTATTTTAATGAGTTTGGTCGCCTTGCTGTCTACTGCTTTTTATTTTGTACCCAGTAAAAGTATTACTTTGATGTTTGCGCTACAAATAATGATTGGCTTGGCGCTAGGGCCTAAATCACCCCTTGTTTTTTCTATGTATGCTGACACAGCCGATTTTTCTCAATGGAAAACAGGGAGAAGAGCAACAGCAATGATATTTTCAGCCGCGGCCTTTGCGCAAAAACTGGGTGGGGCAATGGCGGGCGCTACTATTGGTTGGCTATTAGCCTCACTTGGCTATGTTGCAAATCAAGTACAAACAGGTGTGTCGGAGCAAGGGATTGTGCTATTGCTAACTATTATTCCTGCAGTGTTCGCCGCCTTATCTGTTCCTTTGATAATGCTTTATTCATTGGATGATCAAACGCTAGATAAGGTACAAAAAGCGTTAGAACAAAGAAGTAAAGAGTCAGTCAATAGCGCTGATAATCGTTTACATAATGGTTTTAAAAAGCAATAAGGTCATATTCAATGCGTAATGTATGCAGTAGTCATAAGAAAAAAAGTGCAATAGTTAAACTTAATTCCCCTACCCGTATGCCTAAAGCTAATGGCTTTTTATGGAATAAACATATGGTGGTGCAAGTGAATTGTCGGGGGTATGTTAATGCTCAGTTTATGCAACCCGAGCCTAGAAAATATTCTTATGCCCCAAATTTAGAAGAAAAGACCTTTATTCAACCAGAGCATAGCTATTTTCCTCATCACCCAGGACGTTTTTTTTATATTAAAGATGAAGATCAGCAAGAGTGCTTTTCAGTGCCTTACGAGCCTATGCGAACAAAGCTAGACAAATTTAGCTTTGTGCAAGGCTTGAGTGAAATATATTGGTTAATTGAGCACCTTGAATTAAAGATAAAAATAACCTTGAGCTTAACCGCAAACGATGTGGTTGAGCGCTGGTCATTAGCCGTAGAGAACTTAAGGCAAGGCGAAGGTAAGCGAAATATTAGCATATACCCTTATTTTACAATTGGTTATATGTCTTGGATGAATCAATCAGCTAATTATGATGAAAAACTTAATGCGATTGTGGCGACAGCGGTAAGCCCTTATCAAAAAGTTGAACAGTATTTTAAAAATAAAGCATTAAAAGAGAAAACTTTTTTTATTGCCGATAAAAAACCAGTATCGTGGCAGGCAAACCAAGCGATCTTTGAAGGTGAAGGTGGTTTACATTTTCCTGATGCATTAACACAGCCAACGTTAGCGAGCTGCGATGCTCGATACGAAACGCCTGTTGCTGTTTATCAATACCAAGAGTCGTTGGCTGAAAATGCGTGTGTTGATTATCAATTTTTATTTGGCCCCGCGAAAGATGAAGCTGAAATAGCACAAATACGTGATCGTTATTTAGGTAAAAATAAAACTGAGAAAGCACAGCAAGCCTATGATGATTACATTGCTCAAGGAGAGGCTTGTTTAACCCTTGAATCTGGCAGGGTTGATTTTGACAACTTTGTGAATCATTGGTTGCCGAGACAAATGTTTTATCATGGTGATGTTAACCGCTTAAGTACTGACCCACAAACACGTAATTATATCCAAGATAATATGGGTATGTGCTACATAAAGCCTGATGTTGCCCGCGACGCTTTTACTTTAGCCTTGTCTCAACAAAAAAGTAATGGTGCGATGCCAGACGGAATTTTATTAAATGCCCAAGCCGAGCTTAAATACATTAATCAAATACCGCATGCAGACCACTGTGTCTGGTTGCCTATCTGCTTGGCTGTTTATTTAAGTGAAACAGGGGATGTCGCTTTATTATCAACAAAAATTCCGTTTGCTGATTCAGATGCAGTAAAGTCTTTTAGCGAACATATAGAGCTTGCCCTTTCGTGGTTAATTGATGCCACTGATCATCGCGGGTTGAGCTTTATCGAACAAGGGGACTGGTGCGACCCTATGAATATGGTGGGTTATAAAGGGAAGGGCGTTTCTAGTTGGCTCTCTCTAGCGACTGCTTACGCGCTTAATACCTGGTGTGATTTATGTGCAGAATATAACATAAACGTTTGTGAACAAAAGCTTAATGAATATCGCCTTAAAGCCACCACCATTAATGAAGCGGTTAACAAATATTTTTGGCATAACCAGTGGTTTGCCCGTGGTATTACCGATGACAATCGTGTTTTTGGTACGGTGCATGATAAAGAGGGAAAAATCTATTTAAATCCCCAAAGCTGGGCAATGTTAAGTGGCGCTGCGTCAAAAGATCAGCAAGAAAAAATCATCAAAGCAGTGACAGAGCAATTAATGACACCTTTTGGCGTGATGATGTTAGCACCGAGTTATACCCGTATGGTTGAAGATATTGGCAGGATCACCCAAAAACACCCCGGCGTTTCAGAAAATGGCTCTGTTTATAATCACGCGGCTATTTTTTACGCGTATAGCTTATATCAAGTAGGTGAAAATGATCTCGCCTTTGACGTACTTACTAAAATTTTACCGTCAAAAGCATTAGCCGCCCAAAGTGGTCAGCTAGCAGTATTTGTCCCAAATTACTATCGTGGAGCTTATCATCAATACCCTAGTAGGGCAGGGCGTTCAAGCCAGCTGTTTAATACCGGCACGCTAGCTTGGTTATATCGTTGCATTGTGGAAGAATTATGCGGATTAAAAGGCGGAAATGGTGTGTTACATGTTGCCCCCAAACTGCCAAGTTGTTTAGATAAAATAGCAGGACAGCGTTTATATCGTGGCGCTAATATTCATTTTACAATTGAGAAATCGGCTAATATTACAGCAATTCAAACCTATATGGACGGCGACTTTATTGAAGATAATAAGCTAAAAGCTCTAGCTAATAATCAAACTTATCAATTAAGTGTGCTGGTGCCAAATAATGATTAACATACTCAGTAGAAATCAAAAGCCGCAAAAAATGTCACAGCCGACACTTTTTATTGTAATGGGTGTTAGCGGCTCAGGCAAAACCGTAATAAGCCAACGTTTGGTTGAGCAGTTAAATGCACAAGGTGATTATGCGTTTCTTGACGCGGATGATTTTCACTCGCCTGAGGCGGTGCAACGCATGGCAGCGAACATCCCACTTGATGATGCCATGAGGAAACCTTGGGTTGAAGCCATTGCCAGAAAACTCACTGAATTACATGCACAGAATAAAAATGTAGTGTTAGCATTTTCAGGGCTGAAATACCAGCACCGAAAACGCTTTAGAAGCCTCGGTTTTCATTGTCATTTTTATTACCTTAGTACCGATATCAATACCATTAGAACGCGTATGATCAATCGTGAAAATCATTTTTTTAGGGCCGAATTATTAGCCAGTCAATTTTCAGCCATGGAAGCGATACGACATGACGAACAAGATATTATCAAACTTGATGTTAGTGGCACATTAGATGAAGCATACCAGCAGGTTTATACGCTTGCTCAGCAAGCAATACAAAGGAAAAAACATGAATAATAAATTGAACTACCTAGTTATCACGGCCACCTTCTTCTTACACTTTTCGTTTAGCCACTTAGTCTTTGCTGAGCAGGCAATTGAAAGCATTAATTTCCTTAAAGCGCCTAAGGCTCAGGGGGAAATTATCATTGATGGTATGAATGATGAAAGCAGTTGGGAACTCGCCGATTGGCAACCTTTAGATAAATTAATCTTGGGGGAACAACCAAGCTCTGAAGATTTTAGTGGTCAATATAAAATTATGTGGCATGAAAATCAGCTGCTTTTGTTGGTTGAAATAACGGACGATATTTTATTTGATCAACATGCCGACCCGCTCTATCTCTATTGGGATGACGATTGTTTAGAGGTTTTTATCGATGAAGATGCATCAGGGGGTGAGCATCAATTTAGCTTTAATGCATTTGCTTATCATATTGCGTTAGACAATCAAGTGGTTGATATTGGGCCAAACAATGCAGGCGGTGCAACGAACTTTGTTTTACTTAATGAGCATATCAATAGTGTGTGGAAAAGGAGCGCCGATAAGCCAAATAGCATTATTTGGGAAATTGCCATTAATGTATACGATGACAGTTTTACGCTTGAAGGAGAACATAAGCCGGTTAAATTATCAGCAGGTAAAGTGATGGGTTTTATGTTGGCTTATTGCGATAATGATGGCTCTAAAGAGCGAGAAAGCTTTATTGGATCTATAGACATAGAGCCAATAAATGGCAGTAAAAACTTAGGCTATATAACGGCTGATGTTTTTCAAAAGTTAATACTTTTGCCCTAGTTAAAAAATAACAGTGCACAAATAACATAGGGAGTAGTAATAGTGGTCAATAGAGCAAGGTATTGAAATATAATAGTAAGGCGCCAACAAACCAAGGTTTTATTCAGGGTATTAATGCAAAATTGCTAAGCGCATTTTAACAATATAAAATAACTAGCCGGTTAATATTGTGGTCTATGCAATATTTTACTTGTGTAGTTAAGGTAGGTGAATTAACGTAGGCTGCTATTGATTTTCTTAAAAGGGACTAGCTGTGTTTGATAAAACGGCAGGAAATACTGTATTTAAGCGCTATAACACGGCTGTTGTTGTTGCTTTTGTCGTTATTGTGTTTGTTGCTTTATCGGCAGCCTCACTGCGTTATTACAGCGAAATTTCAGAGCACAAACAGCAAAGCTTACAGCAATTAACAGCACAAGCAGAACAGTTAAACGCGATGTTAGTGCAAAGTGAGCAAGCCATCTTAGGTATGCATGACTTTGCACAATACACGTTAAAATACCCTGAAGCACTTTATGCTAAAACGCCACCTTTAAAACAAAATGGTGCATTATTTTTTCTAGACTCCTCTAATCGTAGCTCATTAGCAGAGCACAAGCGCGTGAGTGGTAATATCACTGGCTTTGGTAATATTACTCAGTTTACAACAAAAAAAACACAAGAAATAACCATGGCTTATGCACTAACGCCAGCCTTTGCCGCAACTCAAAAAATGATTCCAGAAGCCAATTGGTTTTATTATGTTTCACTGCAGCAGTTTGTTAATATTTTTCCTTGGATCGACCAAAACAGTTGGCGCTTTAGCGACCGAGTATTAACGAGCGAGCATATCACAGCACTACAAGCGTTGGGTGAAGATAACAATAAGGTTGTTTGGTCACCCCCTTACATTGACGCAGCGGGCACAGGTCGTAACTTTTCTCTCGGGATAGGCGTTTATCAGGAAGCCAGTATGCTGGGCGCTGTGGTGATAGATGTTAGCTTGGCACGTTTGCAGAAAAGCTTAGCAGAGCTAACAACTAAGCAACAAGGCTTGGTATTAGTAAATCAACAGAATGACATTCTACTTTTTAAGCAAAAAGATACAGAGCCACTAGATAATATATCGTCATGGCAGAAACTATTACCCAAAGACCTACACTCTTTAAAAGAGGAGCATTTAACTCAGTTACCTGATTCAGTACAAGTTGGAGACTGGTTAGTTGAAAAGCAAACCTTACCCGTTAATGGTTGGACCTTATTAAAGTATCAACCGTATGCCAGCTTTATTTCGCCTCTACGAAGCCATTTTGTATTTATGTTCACCATTTTGTTAGTCGGTTTATTTGCTTTCTTAATGCTAGTAAACGCTATGACAAGGCGTAGTTTTATTAAGCCGACCCATGACTTTATTAGCCATATAGAGTTTTGTGCTCAGGGTGACCCTGGTAAAGTAAAAGCTAGCGCTGACTGGTTGCACTGGTTTGAACTTGTTGAAGATATTTTTACACAAAATAGAAGCTTATTGCTGCAACTAAAAGAACAAAATGAAGTGCTAGACAGCCGAGTATTAGAAAAAACAAAAGCGTTATTAGAAACTAGTATTAAGCACCAACGTGATTATGTTCTACTACGCTCAGTAATGAATGCCATTCCTGAGTTGATTATTTTTAATGATCCGCAAGGAAACTTGATTGGCTGTAACCAAGCATTTGAGCAACTAACAGGGCGTTTAGAAAGTGCAATGTTGGGGTTAACAGCAAATGAATATATGCCCAGAATGCTGGCACATGAAATAGCTCGGCTCGACCAGGACTGTGCTTCGCAATACCCTCAACAGGCCTTGATTGAAGCAGGGGAAGAAAGCTATCAAGCATTCTGCAATCAGTTTTTGAATGAGCAAGGTGAAGTGCTTGGTACCATTACTATTTTACAAGATGTGACCGAACAGCAAGCAACACAAACAGCGTTAGAAAAAGCTAAAAATCAAGCAGAGCATGCTAATAAAGTCAAAACACAATTTTTGGCTAATATGAGCCATGAAATAAGAACACCCATGAATGCAATACAAGGCATGATGAGCCTATTGGCTGGAACGCTGCTTGACTCACGACAACAACATTACTTAACCAACGCACAAAGTGCAGCCTTTTCATTGTTACACCTGATTGATGAGTTGCTTGATTTATCTAAAATTGAAGCAGGAAAAATGGTAGTCGTTGACGAAGAGGTTAATGTGCCCAGTGTTATCGACAAAGCGCTTAAGTTAAATGTTGCTAATATTGATCTAAAAAATTTAGCCATGCGGGTTGAATTAGCGGCGGATGTTCCCCGCTTTGTAATGAGTGATGAAATGCGCTTAGTCCAGGTGCTGGCAAACTTACTGAATAATGCCATTAAATTTACTGAACAAGGTGAAATTGGGCTATATATAGACACCATTGGTTCGAGTGATACTAATGTATTAATTCGCTTTAAAGTGAAAGATACCGGCATTGGCATCGCAAAAGAAAACCAAGCAAACCTCTTTGAAATTTTCTCACAAGCCGACATTTCAATGACAAGAAAATACGGTGGCTCCGGCTTAGGTTTATCTATTTGCCAACAAATAGTTAAATTAATGGGAGGAGAAATAACCGTTAAAAGTGAC
The DNA here is from genome assembly GCF_056238625.1 of Colwellia sp. F1. Lineage (NCBI taxonomy): Bacteria > Pseudomonadati > Pseudomonadota > Gammaproteobacteria > Alteromonadales > Colwelliaceae > Colwellia > Colwellia sp. F1. The sequence continues at coordinate 240,237 of NZ_JBWDLI010000002.1, read as the reverse complement.
CTTGGTATGGGCTGTGAATTTAGTTTTGTTTTACCACTTTCTTTACCTAACGACGCAAGCATACAGCAATTAAACTTTGCTAAGGTAGGGCAAGGTGCCCCCTGTAAGGTTCATGTTTGCAGCATTAACCAATCGCTTTCAAAGAGCTATATTGACACGATAGAGGCACTATCTTGGCATTATCATCAATTTGATGATTTAAGCGAATTAAACCAAGTGCTAGGCCAGAATAAGGCAGCCCAAAGCAAGGTTGTGTTGCTTGTTGACGAAAAAACGCTTGCCCAACAAGGAATAAATGAAGCATTGATGGATGTTATTGATTTAATTTGTCTGTGCCAGCCCGCAACATGTGAACTAAAACGGAAAACATGCATACAACTAGATTACATGAAAATAGCTTATATTTTACTAGACACTCCTTTATATCGTTATTCTTTAGAAAAAATAGATAAAATATTGTTTGGTACGACAGACGAGATAGCCAAAGCAAGCACGGCTGATAAGCTAGCTGTTGCAGAACAAACGCCATTACTTAGCGAGACCACCCCCTCGAGTAATCCCAGTGATTTAGCTAACGTTAGGGTGCTTTTGGTTGAAGATAACCTTGTTAATCAACTGGTTGCAAAGGAATTGTTAATGAGCTTGAAGGCAACAGTTACCATTGCTGATAATGGTAAAAAGGCATTAGCGCTACTTGAAGAGCAAGCGTTTGATGTGGTGTTAATGGATATTCAAATGCCAGTAATGGATGGCCTAACAACAACGAAAGCCATTAGAAAACAAAAAAAATATCAACACTTGCCTATTATAGCAATGACAGCCCATGCCCGTGAAGAAGACAAGCAACGTAGTTTAGCCGCGGGTATGAATAACCACATTGCTAAACCGATTACCACCACATTACTATTAACCAGCCTTTTACAAGCAATTGAAGGGCGTTAAATAACGTGAACTCAGTTTAAGGTAGTATTCACCTTATATTTAACGCTAAACCTGCAATTATTTTAGGTTTTTACTGAACAAGCATTCTATTCTTTTGATACTTCGTTCAATATTATTAACATCAGTAGGGGCAATGAAAATGGTGTCATCTCCTGCGATTGTCCCTAAAACACCGTCACTTTTACTTAAACTGTCAAGTAAACGCGCGATTAACTGGGCCGCCCCAGGGCTCGTTTGAATGATGATCATAATGCCATTGTGCTCAATTTCTAGTACTAATTGTTTTAATGGGCTTTGTGCGGTAGGAACGCCCAACTCAGCAGGTAAACAATACACCATTTCTTGACGAGCATTACGTGTTCGTACAGCGCCAAATTTACTTAGCATTCGTGATATTTTTGACTGGCTAATGTTATTAAAGCCTTGAGTTTTTAAGGCTTCAACTATTTCGCCTTGCGAGCCAAATTGCTCTTGTTTTAGTAAGTCTTTAAATGCTTGTATTAGTGCTTCTTGTTTTTGTTGGGCATTCATTTTTTGATATCAAGGCCTTTTTTCAGTGGGTGTAATACTAAAGTTGAGTTTTTTCAAAGGGGCATTATACGCTATCATCTAAACAAATATACGGTATAACTGAATATTAATTGTTTTTTTGCTGACGATGCTATATCTTTTGCGCAGCAAATTTTTACGTATTTACTCAATTATTTTGTTAATATAAAACTAAGATCAATCGATCTAAGTTTACCCTTATTTAATCTCGGAGATAACAGATGAAAGTAGCAGTTTTAGGCGCCGCAGGCGGTATTGGTCAAGCACTATCTTTATTATTAAAAACTCAATTGCCAGCTGGCTCTGAGTTATCACTTTATGATGTTGCTCCTGTGGTTCCAGGTGTAGCGGTAGATTTATCTCATATCCCTACTGATGTAAAAGTTTCAGGTTTTGGCCGTGATGATTTAAATGCTGCTTTATCAGGCGCAGATATTGTATTAATCCCGGCGGGTATGCCGCGTAAACCAGGTATGGACCGCGCTGACTTATTTAATGTTAATGCCGGTATTATTAAAGTGCTAGCTGAAGGTATTGTGGCAGCGTGTCCAAAAGCACTTGTAGGTATTATTACTAACCCAGTTAATGGCACTGTACCGATTGTTGCTGAAGTTTTCAAAAAAGCGGGAACTTATGATGCTAACCGTGTATTTGGTATTACTACGTTAGATGTTATTCGTTCAGAAGCATTTGTTGCTGAATTAAAAGGCTTAGACGTTGCTACTGTTAAAGTACCTGTAATTGGTGGCCATTCTGGTACCACCATTTTACCTTTGCTTTCACAAGTAGAAGGGGTTACTTTTACGGATGAAGAAGTTGCTGCTTTAACACCACGTATTCAAAATGCTGGTACTGAAGTAGTAGAAGCAAAAGCAGGTGGTGGTTCAGCTACTTTATCAATGGGCGCTGCAGCAGCACGTTTTTGTATGTCTTTAGTGAAAGGTTTACAGGGCGAAGACGTGGTGGATTATGCTTATGTTGCAATTGACGATGGCGATGCACCCTATTTTGCTCACCCAGTACGTTTAGGCGTTAACGGTGTTAGTGAAATTTTACCTTACGGCGAATTAAGTGCTTTTGAACAAAAAGCGAAAGAAGATATGCTAGCCACTTTGAATAAAGACATCAAAGAAGGCATTGATTTTATGGCGTAGCACGCCAAGTGTAATAAAGGGCCTTAATTGTATGATTAAGGCCCTTTTTTATTTTCTTTTTTTACCTTGCCCAAGGGTTACTAGGTGAAGCAACAGAGGCTCTAGCGCGTGTCTTTTCAGCTCTTTTTTGGCGAAGACGTTCGGCGTCTTCAAAACTTAATTCTGCTGGCTCTCCAGGTTTTTGATCGGCAGGTACTATCCGGTCGCGCGGCGGTAATTCAAATTGAGTGTCATCCGCTCTTGGTAGGTTTTTATATTGATACAAATAAAACGCCTCCACCTTGTTTTTAGCCCAATCAGTTTTTTTAAGAAACTTGAGGCTTGATTTAATGCTTGGGTTCGTTCTAAAGCAATTTAAATTTAAGTAAGCATCTAAAATTTCAAAACCGTAGTGATCTACTAATTCAGTGAGCACTTGCTCTAAGCCAACACCATGAAGCGGGTTATTTTCGTAAATGTTATTAGTACTCATCATTATTTCTCGTCGACATTTATTTGTCAGGGCCGTTATAGCTTAATCGCTAGGTTGTACACTTAAGCACCGCGATTAGCGGCTATATGTGCCAAAGTTATTAATGCTTGTTTATATTGAGATTCAGGTAATACAGCTAAAGCATTAATGGCTTTGTCAGCTTCCATTTCTGCTTTTTTCTGAGTATAAACCAAAGCGCCTGTTTGCTGCATAGCGCTTAGTATTTCTTCTAAATGGTCCATACCATTGCCATGCTCAATTGCATCTCTTACGAGTTGTTTCTGGGTATCAGATCCATGCTCAATAATATACAGTAATGGCAAAGTTGGTTTACCTTCAGATAAATCATCGCCAACATTTTTACCCATTGCTTTAGCGTCAGCAGTGTAATCCATAATATCGTCAACTAATTGAAAAGCCGTCCCTAAATATTTACCGTAATCAGCCATTGCTTGTTCAATAGCACTGTTTTGTTGAGTAACAACTGCAGCAAGACGTGTTGCGGCTTCAAAAAGTTTGGCCGTTTTACAGTATATAACCTGCATATAGTTTTCTTCAGTGGTGTTAGGGTCATTACAGTTCATCAACTGCAATACCTCACCTTCAGCAACAATATTAGTGGCATCAGATAAAATATCCATAATGCGCATATCGCCTAACTTAGTCATCATTTGAAAAGAGCGGGTGTAAAGAAAGTCACCTACGAGAACACTAGCGCTATTACCAAACAAGGCATTGGCTGTTTCACGGCCTCGGCGCATATTTGACTCATCAACCACATCGTCATGTAATAAAGTAGCGGTATGTATAAATTCAATGATTGCCGCTATTAGGCAGTGTTTATCGTTTAAGTCAATTGCGTCTACTTGGTTTAATGCTTGAGCAGTGAGCACTGTCAGCATAGGGCGCATTCTTTTGCCGCCGGCATTCACAATGTAAATACCCAATTGGTTTATTAAAGCAACATCTGAATGTAATTGTTGATAAATAAGGTCATTAACCTTATTCATATCAGTTTGAGAGAGCGCCTGGATAGCTTTTATGTCCACAGTACGTAATTTCCGCTTGAGCTAGGTGATTTATTTAATACCAACACTTTAGTATAATGACGATGTTGATGGCTTTTACGAAGTAAATTCTACACTATATTGCACGACAATAAAGCCGAGAAGGCGCTTTATAAGCACTTTGTTATCAATTTATTATATTATTCTGGGTTATTTTGCTAGCCGAATAGAAAAACTTTACAAATGAGCGTTTTTATACTTGCTCTACGGGGTTTCTTCGCGTAGAATTCGCGCCCTATATTTTTAAATTTAGCGCCATTTAACTTAATGAAGATGGCGCAGTACGGAGTAGCTATGTACGCGGTATTCCAAAGCGGTGGTAAACAACATCGTGTAACCGAAGGACAAACAGTTCGCCTAGAAAAGCTTGAGCTTGAAGTAGGCGCTGCAATAGAATTTGATAACGTTTTAATGATCGCTGACGGCGACAAAATTAACGTAGGCGCGCCTTACGTTGCTGGCGGTAAAGTAGTGGCTGAAGTTGTAAACCAAGGTCGTGCGGATAAAATTACTATTGTAAAATTCAAACGTCGTAAGCATTCACGCAAACAAGCGGGCCATCGTCAATGGTTCACTGAAGTGAAAATTACTGGTATTAACGGCTAATTAGGAGCATTTAGACATGGCACATAAGAAAGCGGCAGGTAGTACACGAAATGGTCGTGATTCAGAAGCTAAACGTTTAGGTGTTAAACGTTTTGGTGGTGAATCAGTACTCGCAGGTAACATTATTGTTCGTCAACGTGGAACACGTTTCCATGCTGGTAGCAATATTGGTATTGGTAAAGATCATACTTTATTCGCATTAACTGACGGTAAAGTTCAGTTTGATGTTAAAGGTCCAAAAAGCCGTAAATTTATTAGCATTATTGCTGACTAAAGCTAAATTCGGTTTGCTAAAAACCTCGCATCATGCGAGGTTTTTTTTTGTTTTTTTTATTTGTTTTAGTTTTTTGTTATTGTTGTCATAATTTTTCTCTTAAGCAGAAATCGTTTATACTAGTAACACAAAGCCACAAAATATTAGGGTTGTTTAAAGTACCATGAAATTTGTTGATGAAGTTGAGATCAGAGTTGAAGCTGGCGACGGCGGTAACGGCTGTGTCAGTTTTAGAAAAGAAAAATATATTGAATTTGGCGGTCCTAATGGTGGCGACGGTGGCGACGGTGGCGACGTATACCTTATTGCCGATGAGAGTTTAAATACACTTATTGACTATCGTTTTGAACGTTTTCACCGTGCTAAGCGTGGACAAAATGGACAAAGCCGTGACTGTACAGGTAAAAGTAGTGATGAATTAGTGCTAAAAGTACCTGTAGGAACCCGCGTTACAGATGTGGATACAGGTGAAGTGATAGGTGATTTAACCCATAAAAACCAACGGCTTTTGGTGGCTAAAGGGGGCTGGCATGGCTTGGGTAACGCACGTTTTAAAAGCAGCACTAACAGAGCACCTCGGCAAAAAACAGATGGCACGCCAGGTGAAATTCGCAACTTAAAATTAGAATTATTACTGTTAGCAGACGTAGGTTTATTAGGTTTACCTAATGCTGGTAAGTCTACACTTATTCGTAGTGTCTCAGCAGCAACACCAAAAGTTGCCGACTATCCATTTACCACACTTGTGCCTAACTTAGGTGTGGTACGCTTAGATACACAGCGAAGTTTTGTTATTGCCGACATACCAGGTATTATTGAAGGCGCTGCAGAAGGCGCAGGCTTAGGAACGCAGTTCTTAAAGCACCTTGAACGTTGTCGTGTATTACTGCATATAATTGATATTATGCCAGTTGATGGTTCAGACCCACTAGAAAATGCGAAAGTTGTTATCAGTGAGCTCGAGCAGCATAATGAAAAGTTAGCAGGGAAACCGCGTTGGATTATTTTTAACAAGCTTGACTTAATGCTTGAAGAAGAAGCAAAAGCGTTAACCGACTCAATTTTAGCAGGACTTGACTGGCAAGGCGAAGTACACAGTATTTCAGCATTTAATAAACTTGGCACAGATGAATTAACGCAAAAAGTCATGGCATTTATTGAACAGCTACCACCAGAGGAAGAAGAGGTTGTTGACGGTAAAAATGTTGAATTTAAGTGGGATACTTACCATGAAGATGCACTAGCTGGTGATGGTTTAGATGACGACTTTGACGATGAAGATTGGGATGAAGACGACTACGATGTTGAGGTAGAATATCGCCCATAAGTGTCAGTTAAGCTAAATATATCATATACCGCTTAGCGAGTTAACAAGAGCAATTACTTACTCTCCTGTTGGGGGTAAGTAAGGCTCTTTTTTTATGCCCGGCATCTGGGGCTTTTACTTAGGGCTATGGTTGAGTTAACAAGGCAATGCAGTGAGTAATATCAGATATACGGTTTAACTGAAATGGTGTCAGTAAGCTACCATCGCGATAAAATAATACAATGAACAGGCTATTTGTTGCCACTGTGATTTCCTTGTTGCCACTGCGGTTCAACCAAATCTTGCCGCCTAACATTACCTATAAGCTGTAATCGCTAAATTCGCATGCTTTTAATAATGGCATAAATTATGCTTTAAATTGCTACTAATGCATTTAGGCGGATAACCCCCTAATACAATTATCCTTAAATAAAGGGTGAGTCAGTATGTTCATCAATAAAAACTATACGCAGGTAGTTGAACAGGCAAGGTTTAATAATTATTCAACTGCAAGCCTTGATAAAAAAATAACGGTGAGCCAAGCAACCCATGCTGCCCAAGATACGGTTACCTTGTCTACAAAAGCTCAAACTATAATGCAAGGGGACAACATAACAACAGTACATCCAACCTATGCAAAACCTGTTACTGCTCGTGAATTGCTAGCACAAAATAAAACAGCAAATAATAGCAATGAGCCTACTGAAAGTGAACGTCGCTTCAATGACATGATACAAAGTGTTTTAGATAAACGAACAGGGCTTGACCGTGAAAAATTGCTAGAAATAGAGGAGAAGATGCAAGATATTATTGACAGCGAAAGTATGAGTCCTGAAGAAAAACAAGCTGCACTACAAGAGCTTTCTGATATGCGGGATAGCGTAATAGAGGAAAGCATTGAGCTGCAGAAGCTAGTTAATCCAACGGATTAGTTTGGTAACACCGGCTGTGAGCACAATAAAATAATGTAGCACTGTGGCATAGTTGACAATATTAGCACAAGCCTTCATTGCTCTTTACTTCGAAAAATTATCATTTTAGCGTATGATAAGCAAAAGCACATTATGAAAGTTGTTTATGCCCATTGATGTTAAAAATTTAACCGCATCAGCGTCTGAGATCAGTTGCGCAAACTGCCAAGCTTGTTGCTGCCGGTTAGAGGTGATGATACTGACCGATACGGGAGTGCCAGATAAGCATATTGCTATAGACCAGTGGGGGAGTGAAACCATGTTACGGTTAGACGATGGTTGGTGTTCAGCGCTTGATAGAGACACTTTAAGGTGTACAATTTATGAAAATAGACCATTAATTTGTCGAGAATTTGAAATGGCTTCAGATGAATGCCTCACTGAAAGAGAACAAATAGTAATACTTAACAACCAATCATAAACTATGACGGGCAGCAATCAGTAACTATAGCCCTCTTAGGCTATGGGCATTGCCTTTGGTCAAGCAATAATGCCTTCCTAATATTAGCCTAAATCAAGGCTATTTTTTTATAATAAATCTAGCGATAATAGCGCACAAAATGACTCAATTAATTTTAGGATCTCCATGACCATTCTTTCCATGATAGTAGCAACGGCTGATAACAACATTATTGGCAAAGACAATGATATGCCCTGGCATCTGCCAGCGGATTTGGCTTACTTTAAAAAGGTAACGCTTGGTAAACCTATTATTATGGGTAGAAAAACCTATGAGTCTATTGGTAGAGCTTTACCAGGGCGTCGAAACATTGTTATTTCTCGCGATAAAAATTACACACCTCAAGGTAAAGGAGCTGAAGCGGTTGATGTAGTGACTTCTGTTGAACAAGCATTAGCGCTAATTGAAGACGCTCGTACGCCTTTAAAAAATACGCCCGTTGTTGCTAGCAGTAAGGAAGCGATAACGGAAGTGATGGTCATTGGCGGTGGTGCTATTTATCAACACTGTTTACCTAATGCCAACCGACTCTATATTACCCATATAAAAGCCGATATTGAGGGTGACACCCAGTTTCCAAGCTATAACGATGGCAGCTGGCAAAAGGTGAGTAGTGAATTGCGACCCAGTGATGAAAAAAATGCGTACGATCTCGATTTTTGTATTTATGAGCGAGCGTCTTTATCAAACCCGTGTCATGGCAGCTAATACTATGTCGTTAAGCCGAAATTCATTTGCCTTACTTTTGTTAGTGTTTGGACTGAGCGCTGCTTTATATGTCAATTTTTTTATTGAAGCAACCACAGTGGAAACAGCCTATCATTATGGCTTCTGGTCGTTACTGCCAGCAGGTATCACGATTATGCTTGCTTGGCTCACCCGAGAACCTTTAACAGCACTATTAAGCGGTATTGCTATTGGTGCCTTTATGATGGGGCAATATGATCTGACTGACCAAATATTAATTCCTTCTATGGCGCAGGTGGGGACAGCAGGTATTTTATTGCTTTATTTATGGTTGTTGGGAGGTTTGCTCGGTGTTTGGTCAAAAACAGGCGCAGCACAGGCCTTTGCCAACTACATGACCAAACACTTTGTTCGCGGTCAGCGTTCGGCAAAACTTGTCGCATGGTTTCTAGGCGTGCTGTTTTTTCAAGGTGGCACCATGAGTACGGTGCTTGTTGGAACAACCGTGCGACCATTAGCAGATAAAGCGAAAGTCAGCCATGAAGAAATGAGCTATATTGTTGACTCTACGGCATCACCTATTGCCGTGGTTATCGCCTTTAATGCTTGGCCAGCTTATGTACAAGCCTTAATATTTGTTCCTGGGGTTAGTTTTTTAGCCACAGAGGCGGATCGTATCGCCTTTTTTTTTAGCGCAGTACCTTTTAGTTTTTATGGCATTATTGCTGTAATAGGAACCTTATTGCTTAGTTTGAATATCACTCAGTTTTCTGGCAAGCGCATTAAGGCTGCACATTATCGCGCAGCGACAACAGGTGAACTAGACGCGCCGGGAGCTAAACCATTAAGTGCTAAAGAGTTACAAGTATGTGATGTGCCTCAAGGTTATAATGCCCATGTACTTGAGTTTATTCTTCCCCTAGTTAGCTTAATTGCGATTGCGGTGTTAACTTTTATTTTTTTGGGGGCACCAAAAATAAATTGGGCATTTGGGGCGGCGTTGTTATTAAGTGTTGTGATTGCCTTAAGCAAAGGGATGTCACTGGGTAATATTATTGATGGTTTTGGCAACGGCTTGAAAGGCGTAGTACTTGCTTCGGTTATTTTAGTCTTAGCGGTAACATTAGGGACAATTAGTAAAGAAATAGGCGGTGGTTTATATTTGGTTTCACTGCTCTCAGACCAGTTATCTTATTGGTTATTACCCGTTGTTTTACAAATTATGGCTATGCTTATTGCTTTTTCTACGGGCACAAGCTGGGGAACTTTTGCGATAGCCTTTCCGCTATCAATGCCATTAGCTTGGGCTATTGCACAAAGTACTGGCGTTGATAACCCAGCGTTATTTATGACGGTGTGTTTTGCTGCCACTTTGAATGGCAGTGTTTATGGCGACCAATGCTCACCTATTTCAGATACAACAATTTTAAGCTCGATGACTACAGGGTGTGACATGATGGATCATGTTAAATCGCAAATTGTGCCAGCAACTTATGCTGCTAGTTTGGCGGCAGTACTATGGACGTTAACTGTGTTGTTATTTACGTAAGATTTTTAACATGATCACTGGGGTAATTACTTGTTGAAGTGTTTGGCATGAAAACTACCGTGCGTGAACACGGTAGTTCTTGTGAAAGCATGGCTTAAGGCAAGTAAGTGTAACCCATTAAGTAACGGTCAACTTCACGAGCACAACGACGTCCTTCATCAATAGCCCAAACAATCAAGCTTTGACCGCGGCGTCCATCACCTGCAGCAAAAATACCGGGTTTGCTCGTGGCAAACTTGTCGTATTCTGCAGCAATGTTTGAACGACCATCTTGCTCAAGGCCAAACTGCTTCACTAAACCCCCTTCTGGGCCCATAAAGCCCATGGCAATCAAAACGATGTCAGCAGGAATGACCTTTTCGCTGCCAGCAACTTCCTGTGGAAACATCTGGCCTTTCTCGTCACGCTCCCAAGTAATATCGACAGTATGCACGGCTTTTACATTTCCTTGGCCATCACTTTCAATTTTTTTTGTCATCACTAAATATTGGCGAGGATCTTGTCCTTGAACAGCAATCGCTTCTTTTTGGCCATAATCTACTAACAAGCGTTTAGGCCATTGTGGCCAAGGGTTGCTTGACTCAACACGTTGCTCAGGCGGGCGAGGCATGATTTCAAGTTGAATAGCGCTCGCACATTGGTGACGTAATGATGTACCAATACAGTCGGTACCGGTATCACCGCCACCAATAACGACAACATTTTTGCCTTTGGCATTAATGAACTGACCATCTTTATGCTCGCTATCAAGTAAGCTTTTAGTGTTGGCTGTTAAAAAGTCCATCGCAAAATGGACGCCATTAAGTTCACGACCCTCAACGGGTAAATCGCGTGGCACAGTTGCGCCAATACATAAAACAACTGAGTCAAAGTCAGCTTCGAGTTGCTCTACACTCACGTCTGTTCCAACGTTGGTGTTAGTCACAAAGACAATACCTTCTTCAGCCAGAATATCGACCCGACGTTGCACTAACTCTTTTTGCAGTTTCATGTTTGGAATGCCATACATAAGCAAACCGCCAATCCGATCAGCACGTTCATAGACAGTGACCATATGACCTGCTTTATTCAGTTGGGCAGCAGCGGCAAGACCCGCTGGGCCTGAGCCAATGACGGCAACCGTTTTACCGGTGCGTGCTGATGGCGGCTGTGCAACAACCCAACCTTGCTTAAACGCGTGGTCAATAATCTCTTTTTCGTGTAGCTTAATGGCGACAGGATCTTTATTAATACCAAGTACACAGGCTCCTTCACAAGGCGCTGGACAAACGCGACCGGTAAACTCTGGAAAGTTATTGGTTTTATGTAATAGCTCAATCGCGTCTTTCCAACGACCGCGGTAAATTAAATCATTCCATTCTGGAATAACATTGTTAACCGGACAACCTGCTACAACGGGGGCGAACTCTGATTTTGCTGATTGGCAAAATGGCACACCACAATCCATACAGCGAGAAGCTTGTTTTTCTACGTCGCTTTGCGGAATTTCTTCATACACTTCAAGCCAGTCAATGAGTCGCTCACCTGCATCGCGTTCAGTTGCCAAGGCACGACCTACGTTGATAAATCCTGTTGGATTTCCCATAATATATTCTCCTCGTCAGTTTAAGCGCTTGCGCTAGCTAGTTTGTTTAAATGGATATCGAAAGCTTCAACGGCAATGTCATATTCTGATTCAAATTTACCGCTGTCTCGTACGTCATTCATGTAACCCTGCATACGTTTATAATCAACAGGCATTACTTTCACGAAGCGCTTAACACTACTCTGCCAATCTTTTAATAGTTCGCTGGCAACATCTGAGCCTGTTGCATTAAAATGTTCGGAAATTAATGCTTTTAACTCTGCACTTTCAGCGTCAGTATCAACGGTTTCTAAGGCAACCATTTCCATATTGCATTTAGGGGCAAAGTCGTTTTTATTATCCAGTACATAAGCAATACCGCCAGACATACCGGCAGCAAAATTACGACCTGTATTGCCTAATATAACTGCTTTACCACCTGTCATGTACTCACAGCCGTGGTCGCCAACACCTTCAACAACCGCGGTAGCACCTGAGTTACGTACGCAGAAACGCTCACCGGCAATGCCACGAATAAAGGCAGTGCCAGAGGTGGCACCAAAGAAGGCAACATTACCAATTAAAATATTTTCGCTCGCAGCAAAGGTGGCTTGTTTACTGGGGTATACCACTAAGTTTGCCCCTGAAAGACCTTTACCAAAGTAATCATTGGCATCGCCTTCTAATTCAAATCGTAATCCTTTAGCAGAAAAACAACCAAAGCTTTGACCGGCTGAACCATTGAATTTAACTTTAATGGTATTTTCAGGTAAACCTTGTGCATGATACTTTTTAGAGATTTCGTTAGAGATCATCGCCCCAATGGTTCTATCAGTATTGATCACATCATATTCAAGCGAAACGCTTTGCGATGAGTCTAGTGCTGCTTGTGCATCCCTTATCATTTTACGATCAATAATATCGTCAATCAGGTGTTTTTGATCGATAGATTTGTACAAGGTCTCATTGTCAGCACCTGTTTCTTTGTGTAACAGCGGTTTTAAATCAACACCTTGGTATTTCCAATGATCAACGCCTTCAAGTTGCTTCAGACATTGTGTTTGGCCAACCATTTCATCGATGGTTTTAAAGCCAAGCTCTGCCATGATTTCACGTAAACCTTCTGCCATTAAGGTAAAGAAGTTTACTAATATATCAGCCCGGCCAGTGAACTTGTCACGTAAATCTTTATCTTGGGTAGCAATACCAACAGGGCAGGTATTTAAGTGACATTTACGCATCATGATACAGCCTTCAACCACAAGTGCTGTGGTTGCCATACCGTATTCTTCTGCACCAAGTAAGGTTGCAATGGCGAGGTCACGCGGCGTTTTAAGCTGCCCATCGGTTTGTACTGTAATACGGCTACGTAATTTATTACGTACTAAGGTTTGATGAGTTTCAGCTAAACCTAGCTCCCAAGGTAAACCAGTATGCTTAATTGAGCTTAATGGTGAAGCGCCAGTGCCACCGTCATGGCCAGCAATAAGTACCACATCTGCGTAGGCTTTTGTAACCCCTGAAGCGATAGTGCCTACACCAGCTTCTGACACTAATTTAACGTTAATGCGAGCATCTCGGTTAGCATTTTTAAGATCGAATATTAATTGTGATAAATCTTCAATCGAATAAATATCGTGATGTGGTGGTGGTGAGATTAAACCAACGCCAGGCGTAGAACCACGGGTTTTGCCAATCCAAGCATCTACTTTATCGCCAGGTAATTGTCCACCTTCACCAGGCTTCGCTCCTTGCGCCATTTTAATTTGTAATTCGTCAGCATTCGCTAAATAATGGCTAGTCACACCAAAACGACCTGATGCCACTTGCTTAATGCGTGAGTTCATTGAGTCGCCATTTTCTAACGGCTTATAGCGGATTGGATCTTCGCCGCCTTCACCACTGTTACTTTTCCCGCCAATACGGTTCATTGCGATGGCTAACGTGGTATGTGCTTCCCATGAAATTGAACCAAAAGACATAGCACCCGAGGCAAAGCGTTTGAAAATGTTTTCAACGGGCTCTACTTCACTTAAGGCAATTGAAGGCCGGTCGCTGTTGAATGCCAATAAACCACGTAATGTAAATGCTTCTTTACTTTGTGCATCAACGGTTTTTGCATATTCCTTGAATTGGCTAGTATTGTTACTTGCGGTTGAATGCTGTAGCAGACGAATGACCGTAGGGCTAAACAGGTGACGTTCGCCATCATGACGCCAAGAGTATTCACCGCCTGTTGGCAACAAGTTTTCAATGGCGATACGGTTCGCTTCAGGAAAACCTTCACGATGACGTAGCAGGGCTTCTTGTGCTATTTGATCTAAACTTAAGCCACCAATACGACTGACTGTACCAGTAAAGTACTGGTCAATAACGTCTGAGTTAATGCCCAAAGCTTCAAACACTTGCGCGCCTAAATAAGACTGGAGTGTTGAAATGCCCATTTTAGAAAACGTTTTTAATAAGCCACTACCAACGGCAGCAGTGTATTTTTTAGTGATTTGCTCATTGGTTAATTCAGCGTCAAGCACCCCATCGTTGCGTAAAGCATACATACTTTCTAGTGCTAAGTATGGGTTTACTGCCGCAGCACCGTAGCCAATAACGGTGGCAAAGTGATGAGTTTCACGAATATCACCAACCTCAAGGATGATATCGGCATTTGATCGGAGTTTCTCACGAATTAAATAATGATGAACCGCCGCTGTGGCCAAAATTGAGGGAATAGCAACATGATCACTGTCAACCTCGCGGTCACTTAAAATTAATATTTCATAATCGTCTTCAACAGCATTTTTTGCATACAAACAAATACGATCAAGGGCTTTCTTTAAGGCGCCAGGTCCGCCGCTTGCTTTAAAGGTAATACTAATCACTTTGGCTTGTAGGTGATCGTTATCAATATACTGTAATTTACGTAACTGCTCGTTGGTTAATACCGGCTGTGTTATTTCAACTTTATGGCAGTGCGCTGGTGTTTCTTCGAGTAAATTAAGCGATCTACCGATGTAACCACGTAAAGACATCACTAACTCTTCACGAATAGGGTCAATCGGTGGGTTAGTGACTTGTGCAAATAATTGTTTAAAGTAATGTGAAAGTTGTTGTGGACGATGAGATAATACTGCTAATGGCGTGTCAGTGCCCATAGCGCCTAATGGCTCTTTAGCTGTGCCAACCATACCCGCAAGTATTAGGTTAAGGTCTTCATTGGTGTAGCCAAAGGCTTTTTGTATTTTGCGTAACTCTTTTACTGGCGGTTGTGCAATAGACGCCTGGGGTACGGGTAATTCATCTAATGTAATTTTGTTGTCAGCTAGCCATTGACCATAAGGTTGTGAAGTGCTGACTTGTTGCTTAACTTCTTCATCGCTAATGATGCGACCTTGCGTTAAGTCTGCAATAAAAATTTTACCAGGCTGTAGGCGACCTTTTTCAACAACCGTAGACTGATCAACACACAAGGTGCCCGTTTCTGAACCCATCACTAAAGTACCGTCTTGGGTTAATAAATAACGAGAAGGGCGTAAACCATTGCGGTCAAGCGTTGCACCAATAACATTACCATCAGTAAAAGATAATGAAGCAGGGCCATCCCAAGGCTCCATAATACAAGCGTAATACTCATAAAAGGCTTTTCTGGTTGCGTCCATATCTGTTTGTGTTTGCCAAGCTTCTGGCACCATCATCATCATCACTTGCGCTAGTGGACGACCACTTAACACTAATAATTCAATTGCCATATCGAGGTTGGCTGAATCTGAATTATCTTTATTGCAAATAGGATTTAACATTTTCAATTCAGCGTCACTAAAGTTGACTGAACTAAACAGCGCTTCACGGGCGTTCATCCAATTGACATTACCGCGTACGGTATTTATTTCACCATTGTGCGCTATATAACGAAATGGCTGGGCTCTGCGCCATGCAGGAAAGGTATTGGTTGAGAAGCGAGAGTGGAACATTGCCATACCAGAAATAGTGCGTTCGTCTTGTAAATCAAGATAATATTGACGCACTTGCTCCGTGGTAAATTGCCCTTTATAGACTATTTTAGTTGAAGACATTGACGTGACATAAAACTCGTCGCGCTCAGCAATGTTTAAGCCATTAATTTTATGTGAGGTATACTTACGTAAGACAAAGAGTTTACGTTCAAATGCTTGAGCACTTAGGTTGGTAGGTTTAGCAATAAATACCTGTTCAATGTTTGGTTCGCTGTTTAATGAATCAGCACCTAGCATTGAGTTATCACCAGGAACATTACGGTAACCTAACAAGGTTAAGCCCAGTTGGGCTATATTGTCATTTAATATTTTTCGACAGGCTTCGCTCTGCTCTTTAGTATTTGGAAAGAAGATCATACCAACGCCATACTCACCGGCGGCAGGTAAAGTAAAACCTAGCGAGGTTGCTTCTTGGTAAAAAAAATCGTGTGGTATTTGGATCAGTATTCCGGCGCCATCGCCACTTTTTACGTCAAAACCCGTACCACCACGGTGTTCCATACAGCTCAACATAGTGAGTGCATTTTCGATAATGTCGTGAGACTTCTTACCCTTTAGGTTAGCGACAAACCCTATGCCACAGCTATCATGTTCAAATTCGGTGCGATAAAGACCTTGGGATTTTTTGCTCATATTATTCATTTGCGTATTCCTATTTCGTCTACTATTTTATTAACCGCTTCTTGCCAATTAAATCTCTATTGTAAATGTGCTATATAGAGACGGTTCCTTCCTAATGTAATGGAGAGTTTCTTTAATATTGAACGCCAGACTTCTACTGAGTCTTTAGGAGACGATATGTCATCAATGAAAATCATTTTTTAAAGCGGTTGGAAAAAATACGCCTAAAATGATGTGGAGTCAATTATTTTTTTTGAATATATATGCTCTATATGTGAATATTTATGGGTAAAAAAAACAAATAAAAACATTGACACCTGCGTTATAAGCTACCTGTATGGCAGTTTTATGAGTTTTTACAGAGAAGAAATTTTTTTGAAAATAAATGGCTTTTATTCATTTGTTTCTAACTTTCGCTATAAAATAATCGTTATTGTTTAATGTTAATAACATTAATAGTAGTGTAAAAAGCAAGCAATGTCAGGGCGTAAAGAATAAAAAAGCCTCTATATCGCTATAGAGGCTTTTTTGCAAATAACAAATACTGTAAATTTATAGGCTTTTATTGTGTTGTTTAAGGTAGGTAGCCGCCAACGACACCTTTGGTTGTGATACTCACCGCATCGTGCGCATGTAATGACTCAAGGTGATTTATTTTTAGCCAAAAATCATCGTAGCCTTGTGCTTGATTCATGCTGTATTGTAAACGGCGGGCTGCATCTTCACAGAACATTAAATTTTGACCATTAAGACGGGCAAACTCTTGCTCATCTTCACGTTTTACCGCGGCTTGCACTGGTGTTTTTAAAGAGCCTTCAATTAAGTTAACTAGGTCAGTGATAGGAAAGTCGCTAACATTATTATTAAGCTTCACTTTTACTTGCGCAATAGAGCGCTGTGAATGTGGAGTAGCAACAATACCTTCTGTGGTGCCAAGCCATTCATGTACAGTGTCTATATCAAAATTTGATTCATTAAAGTTTTGCTGAAATGCTTTTTGAATTAGTTGTCTGGCCAAAGCAGCAGAACAAGGGCATGTTGATGAATAAGGTACATCAATCATTAGTTCTATGAATAATTTGCCTTGGTTTAAATGGCCAGTTAAGGTGATAGGGTAAGCTTTCCAACCTTCTTTTCCACTGATTAAAGACTTTCTGCGCAAGTGATAGTCAAAGCTAAAGGTGACTTTGGCCTGATCACTTAAATCTTGGTGACTGCTAATGAAGCCATCAAGTAGCGTCACTAAACTTTGATAGTTTAAGACATTGCTGGTCGACAATTCGTCGAGCAATAAATACAGGCGGGACATGTGAATGCCCTTCGCTTGAGCTTCTTTTAAATTAACAAACGCATCAACATGGGCTGAAACCATACGTTCGCTTTCGCCTTTTGAGGCAACCATTATGGGCATTTCAATATTGCTCATGCCAACCCAATCGAGGGTTCCTTCAGTTTGGGCTGTGGTGTGGTTGGCAATATCGGGCATTGATGTCGGCATTACGACTCCGCTTTAAGCTATAGTTACTTAACTAGGGCTGCGCGATGATAGCTAATAAACCCCGCAGCAAGTATATTCAAGGCCGCGTAGTTTAGCTCATTTTGTATGGGCATTCCACTTCAAAATTTATTTGTCGTCGGCTAAGAATAATTAACGGTGTTTATTGGTGCTTACGACAAAAATTGTTACACTGATTATATAATTGAACCGACGAAATTCAGGTAATCACCGTGATGAATAACAATAATGCGTTAGCGCAATTAGATACAGAGTTGCTTGATCATTACCTACAAAGTTTAGGTAAGAGTGTGCTAACACAAATGTTTGACTTATACGTTCAGCAAGTAGCTTTGTATATTAATGATATTGAAGCGTCATTGTTGTGTGATAACACCCAACAATGGCAAGAACACTGCCATAAAATGAAAGGGGCGTCGGGCAGCCTTGGTTTAAAAGCGCTGCAGGAACGTTTAAAAGCGATGGAGAAAACCACCGCTGATACCAGCGAAAAGGCTCATCAATTAGCAGCGCTTAAAATTCATAATGAACAAGCCATGGCTGATTTTATGGATTGGTTTACCGGTGTTTAATTCGTTAATAACTTAACATAAAACTATGTGGCTTTGCCGACAAAACGGTAACCCTCTCCATGTATCGTATTGATTAATTCAGGTGTATCGGCATTAGATTCAAAATGCTTACGTAACCTTCTAATAGTTACATCAACCGTTCTGTCATTACTTCGTAAATCTCGGCCAGTCATTTCTTTAATTAAAGCTTGTCTAGATACG
The DNA here is from genome assembly GCF_056238625.1 of Colwellia sp. F1. Classification (NCBI taxonomy): domain Bacteria; kingdom Pseudomonadati; phylum Pseudomonadota; class Gammaproteobacteria; order Alteromonadales; family Colwelliaceae; genus Colwellia; species Colwellia sp. F1. Next base: position 221,719 of record NZ_JBWDLI010000002.1, on the reverse strand, counting down.
ATGTTACCTTCATTTTTAATCAGTAAGCGCAATGCTCGATATTCGCCACGAGGGATAGGAATAACATCACCTTTTGGGCTTGTCATTTCACGTGAGTTGCCATTTAATGTCCAGTCATTGAAAGTGACGATAGCTTGTTCGGCTTCGGTATCTATTTCTGATTTACTATTACCTATACGGTTAAGAATATTACGCGCTCTAATTGTTAGCTCTCTAGGATTAAATGGTTTGGTTAAATAGTCATCAGCACCAATTTCTAGTCCTAGTATTTTATCTATGTCACTGTCTCTGCCTGTCAGAAAAATTAAACCTAAACGCTTATTGTTTGCTAACTCTCTGCCAAGTAACAGGCCATTTTTTCCTGGCAGATTAATGTCCATTATAACAAGGTTAATATCATGTTGAGCAAGCATTGTTGCCATTGATTCTCCGTCAATAGCTTCAAAAACCTTATAACCTTCTCCTTCGAATATATTGCGTAAGTTAAAGCGGGTTACGTCTTCATCTTCGACTATGAGTATATGATGATTGTCCATGATTTTTCCATTTGTTTAATGACTATGTTTTAGCAAGGTTAAAGTGTAGTTGCTTGATTTTAAAGGGTTTTCCCTTTTGTGTTACCAGGACGGTAAACATCTAATCTGCTCTGATAGCATATGTTAGCTAAGTATAGGTTAAATAACAATTATATTGGCTGCTATTACTTAAATTTTATTGTCTAGCACGCGTGTTGCTGGAAAAATTATATTAAATTTTGTGCCTGAACCCATTTCACTTTCAAGGTCAATATGCCCATTAAGTGCTTGTGTTACAATATTAAAGACTAGATGAAGGCCTAAGCCACTACCACCACTACCCCGTTTAGTGGTAATGAAAGGGTCAAAAATTTTGCTCTTGACGCTTTCATGAATACCAACGCCATTATCTTGAAAGTTAAGATGTAACTGGCCACTTAAATATAAAACAGTGATTGTTATTTCACCTTGGGGCTTGTTTTCAAAGCCATGAATGATTGAGTTTATAATAAGGTTGATTAATATTTGGTGAATAGAGTCTGCTTTACTGTCAATGACAAGGTTGTCAGGGCAATCCATTATAAGAGTGACATTGGCTTTTTTCAGCTTTGACTTGAGTGTTAAAGTGACTTCATTAAGAAGCTCTTTAACGTTAAAGGGATGAGTGTCTAGGTTTGATTGATCAACCGCAACCTGTTTAAAATTGGCAATTAATTTGGCTGCGCGATCTAGATTACGATAAACAATACCTATATTTTCTTCACCGTGTATTAAGAATTTTTTCAATTGACTGGATTTTAACGATTTATCTTCAAAAGCTTTTTTTATTTCTAAAAGGCGATCATTCATTAATGTTGAGGCTGTCACCCCTAAGCCTATAGGGGTATTTATTTCATGCGCAATACCTGCCACCATATCGCCAAGAGAAGCCATTTTTTTTGTTTCAACTAATTGCCCTTGAAATTGGTGCAGCTTTTCTAACGTTGAAAGCAGTTCTTGGTTTGACTCTTTTAACGCATCGGTTCTTGCTTGTACTTTTTCAGCTAGTAGGTTGTTTTGCAATAGTGTTTGCTGGTAAGTTTCATCCTTCTTCATCATCTGCTTGGCGATTCTATTCAATAGAATGTTAATATTTTGAGCTAATACATCCAATTCAGTCAATGGCAGTTGTTCAATTCTATCGTGGTAGTTTTTGCTTTGTGATATTTCTTGTACCGACTCAACAATGTTTGTAATGTTTTGATTAATCTTACTTTTAATTGCATAGGCTAAAAATAAGAAAACACTTATCCCAGACAAAAATAACAAAACAGCCGTCATGTATAATTGCCTACTAAAGTCGTTAATATGTTGCTTGCTCGTTTGTATATATAAATAACCGACTGTATTTTCATCCTTTTTTATTTCTACCACCAACTCTATATTGTTTTTTTGGTGTTTAAGGCTTGATAGTTCTTCTAGCTGGGAAATTTTATCGGGAATGGCAGGGTAATACATACTTTTATTAAACCCAGTGAAGTAAGTAATGTCATCAGCGTTTTTTTGATAAATATGAATATGGTTAATATAGTCCGGAGTAATTAACGCTTTGAGTTTGGCATTCGCTTTTATTATAGCATCTTCTTGGGGCGCTACTAAGTAGCGGGTGCTTGCTGTAGCGAGAAAATTAGCCCACCGCAGTGTTTTTTCTTCTAAAGCGAGTTCATCTTTCGTTTCTACTATGTAAATAAGGCTTGTTAACACCATCATTAACACAAAAGCAGCAACGCCAATGATGCGGGTAAATAAAAATTGATGAATGGAAGTTAATTTATTTTTAGTTTTCATTTAGTCACAATTGCTGAAAAAATTATATTTATCAAGTTTAATTCAAGTTTAATTATTTTTTGGAGCAATTAATTTAGTAACGATAAATAGTAAAACCGTGCTGACTCGTCACGCGTTTGGTTGCACCAATATGCGTTTGCATTATAGGTAAGTATTGCAAAAAGCTATTAGCAACGATGGTGATATTCCCACGGGGGGCCATATGCGCTTTTATGCCTTTTAAAAATAACTCGCTTGCCAGGTAACTTGTTTTTGTTCCTTGATGAAAGGGGGGGTTGGCCACAACATGTTGGTATGTGTCAGTCACATTAGATAAACTATTTGACGCAAAAACATCACCAGATAAACCATTAAGTGCTAATGTTTTGTTTGCTGACGTTATTGCTAATGCATTTACATCAAGTAAAGATAATTGTGTGTCGGGAAATTTTTTGCCAACAAACGCGCTGATAACACCCGCACCACAGCCAAAATCTAACGTTTTTCCTTGCATAGTCTTAGGTAAGTTTTCTAATAACAAGGCCGTACCCACATCAAGTTTCTTTTGACTAAAAACACCGGGTAAAGCGGCTATTGTTAGCGCTATATTGTCAATGTTAATTTGGTATTCTTTAAACCAATCATTAAGAACAAAAGGTTTATTCAAGCTTGCACTGTTGACTATGCCCGCAAAAACTAAGCAATGGCGAGCGGCATCAATTTTCTGACAAGCCAGTAAAAAGTGCTGTGTTAGTTTAGGGCTAGATTGCACGCCTCCTTTTTTCTCGCCCACTAAAACCACTTTAGCATCAGGAAGTAAATAAGGCGCTATCATTGCTAAAGTATACGCAAGCTCATCTTTACTTTTAGGAAAGTTAATGATGATTAAGTCATGTTTTAGCTCGGTTTGATATTCACTATTAAAACTGACTGCTACACGCGTTTCGTAGTTATTATTAAGCGCAAGGTAGTCAATATAATTAGTGTTATGGCAAGTGACTTTAGCCTTGGGGTTACGGAGCAAGTAGTCTTCAATAAAACCATCAGCCGTTAAGTTAATAAACAGTGGTGTGCTCGCTGAAAGTAATTCACTATTTCGTAATAGTACTTGGCTAATGTTTGAAGTTGACATAAGAAAAAAAGCAGTAATAAAAAGATAAGAGGTGGTATTCTACTGTATACACAAGTGAATACAACAATTAGCGTACTTGAACGTTGACATAAAAGTGTGATCAATGGTTTAATACCACTGTCCCTAATTTCGACCTTGTGAATAATATAATTCATAAGATCTTCCTCGTATATTATTAGCATTTTACTGCAACTATCAGAGAATGATGAAACAAGCATAAGGCTAGTTATGTTGAGGAAAGGGGCCAGAAGAGGAGCGCTAACCAGGTAGTTATTATTGCAATAGGGATATTGCACAGAGATCAAACTCTGATAATAGTAATGAGGGGGATTAACGCCGAGGTAACTATTGATTTGGTTAGATAGTTATCGGTTGTTTACTTTTGTTTTAGGAACAAAGGTTTAGGGTTGAATCCCGACAATTGTCACTGATATTGACTTACCTAAGGTGAGTTATAATTGAGTGGAGAGCTTCTGGCCTTTGCAAATAAAGTCAGTAATTTCCATAAGTAATGTCTAAGTGATACCTTATAAGTAATACTTAATCAATGCGCAGTTGCTCGACCCATTGTAAATGCCCTTAAGTTCTCCGAACTATTTCTCATAGTACATTTGTACTCTGAAGTAATTAATGAGTTCGAGAATAATGAATACAAAAACGCCTCCCCCCCCGACAACTTTTAGTAGAAGCCATAATATTGGTACCTGCCTTTTATGGACAGCGTTAATCACGCCATTTCTTGAAAATAACGAAATAGACTTTGCTAGTTTAAAACAAATAGCGATAGCACAGGCACAAGCAGGTAATGGTATTTTATTGCTGGGAAGTACGGGAGAGGGCCTTGCACTAACCCGTGCAGAACAATTAAGCATTGTTGAGTTTGTTTGTCATTTACAGCTTAATACACCATTAATGGTGGCAGTTGGTGGTTATAATTTACCAGATCAAATTAACTGGATTGAGCGCTGTAATACATTAGCCATTGATAGTTTTCTTCTAGCGACTCCTCTTTATGCAAAGCCAGGGGAAATTGGTCAAACCCAATGGTTTGAAGCATTGCTTGATGCCGCTAAGTTACCTTGTATGTTGTATAATGTGCCTTCTCGTAGTGGTGTTGGTATTCCTGTTAACACTGTGGAAAACCTACAAAATCATCCTAATTTTTGGGCAATGAAAGAAGCAAGCGGGGAGTTAAGCACCTTTTTAAGCTACCGTAAATCTTGTCCAAACATAGCAATATATAGCGGTGAAGATGCCATGCTGCCGTATTTAGTACCTGCCGGCGCTAAAGGGCTGGTGTCTGTGTGCAGTAATGCGTGGCCTCAAGCCACGCAAACCTACGTGACAATGTGTTTTGCACAAGAAACAAAAACGATGTTTCCGCTGTGGAATGATGCAGTAGATGCCCTTTTTTGTGTGGCTAACCCTATCCCCCTTAAAGTGCTAATGGCGCACCAGAAAAACATTCAAACGCCTACATTACGCGCGCCCCTGACCCACCAAGAGTTAACCAACAATCTAACACTGTTGGCTTTTGATGAAAAAATTAATCATTGGTTAGCACAAGTTAATCAAACGTCTTTTAAAAAAAATATTGAAAATAGGAATAGTGCATGAACTGGCAAGAGGTAATAGCGCAGCTAGAAGCTGGCACACTACGTGCTGCAAATCAAGATGCTGAGGGTAACTGGCATGCCAATGTTACAGTAAAGCAAGGAATTTTAGCGGCCTTTAAGGCAGGAGTGAATGTTGGTTTCTCAGGACCTTACCAAGGGTTTGTTGATAAAGCCAACTTGGCTGCTCGACAATTTACCCCGGAAGATGAAATACGCTTAGTACCGGGAGGCTCTTCAGTACGAGCAGGGGCTTATGTCGCTAAAGGGGTTATTATTATGCCCCCTGCTTATATTAATATAGGTGCATATGTTGATAGTGGTACCATGGTTGATAGCCACGCATTAATAGGTTCGTGTGCGCAAGTTGGCCGTAATGTACATGTGTCTGCGGCAGTACAAATTGGCGGTGTATTAGAGCCAATAGGGGCTAGTCCTGTAATTATTGAAGATAATGCATTTTTAAGTGCTGGCGTCGTGGTAGTTGAAGGGATTGTCGTGAAAAAAGGCGCGGTATTGGCACCAGGTGTGTCATTGTCTAAGTCAGTGCCAGTCTATGATTGTATCAATGAAGTGATGCGTGAAAAAGGGGCTGAAATACCAGAGAATGCGGTTGTTGTGCCAGGTACTCGTCCTGTTAAAGGGCAGTGGGCACAGGCACAAGGCTTAAGCATGGCATGTGCGCTTATTGTGAAGTATCGAGATGAAAAAAGTGATGCTGCCCTAGAATTAGAGTCTATTCTTCGTTAATTAACCTAGGCTAGGCCTTGCGAGGAGGAATATTAAGCTGTGCTGGTTAACCTCAGTCAGCATGGTTTAATGTGACTTTACCAACTAATACCTTAACTAAATAAAACTGAAATAATATGGCGAATAAACCCACTTGGTTCGACCCCGATATCGAAAATATTTTGTTGGCACACCAGTCACCCGAAGAGGAGCAGGGCTACTTTGTTTATCAACTTGATGCGTTAAAAAAACACCTTGATGAACTGCAGCAGCAAGACGTTGTTAAGCTATGGTTTGCCGTAAAAGCTAACCCTTTATCAAGCGTTATTCAAACATTAGACAGTGCAGGCTTTGATTTTGATGTTGCAAGCACCGGTGAGTTGTCACAAGTGTTAGCACAAGGTGTTAATCCCAGTCGTATACTTAATACTGGGCCAGCTAAATCAAAAAAACAGCTAGCAGCATTTGTTAAACAAGGAGTTAACACCTTTGTCGTTGAAAGCCTCAACCAATTAAATTGGCTTAATGAGGTTGTGGCAGAGCAAAAAGTAACCAATGCAAGATTTACCACACCAAAAGTATTGCTGCGTGTGCAATTACAATGGCCTGACGGCGAAAAAAACCCATTAGGCGGCAATAGTTTAACGCCCTTTGGTTTGTCGGTACAGGCGTGGGAAACTATACAGGTGAGTGATTTTCCAGCATTAAATATTTGTGGTTTACATATTTTTCAGTGGGGGAATATGCTCAGCAATGAAAAAATGTATTCGCTGTGGCAACAAATGGTTTTGCCGTTAAGGCAACTTGCAAGCAATATTGGTATGGCATTAAAAATTCTTGATTTGGGCGGTGGCTTGGGTATTGATTACCTAGGTGAAGGTAAAGCCTTAGCATGGCAACAAGTTATTGCCGATTTAGCCAATATTAAAGCGCAAGCCGGAGTTGAAGCATTGTGGCTAGAGCTGGGCCGTTTTGCTGTCGCTGAATGCGGATATTATGTTGTGCCTGTCATTGATAGAAAAATTAATTATGCGCAAGAGCAGTTAGTACTGGCAGCGGGTATTAATCATCTGATTCGCCCTGCAATAACCGAGCAACCTTTTCCTGTGGCGCTACTGCGTCAATCGAATGAGCCTAGCCAACACTTTGATTTACACGGACCTTTATGTACAAGCCTAGATAAACTAGGGCATTTACCTTTACCTAAAGATGTTAGTGTAGGTGATGAATTAGTGTTTGGTTATTGCGGTGCTTATGGCTTTACTGAAAGTATGCCGTTTTTCTTATGTCATCAATTGGCGGCTGAATATGTTATTAAAGACAGTAGGTTAATTGAAGTGAGAGCGGCCAAACCAGCCAGTGCTTACCTGGCATAATCCGGTTTAACCTTTGCTTAAAAGAAGAGATGAATTATGAAAACCTTCGCTAATACCTTTAACAAGCGCATTTTGCATGTCGGTGAAATGGCCAGTGGTGCTACTTTAACCGTGCCTGTTTATTCTTATGAGAAAGCACAAACAGGCTCAGCACAAAAAAAACCTAATGTGTATATTCAAGCAAATATGCATGGTGCAGAAGTACAGGGTAATGCCGTTATTTTTCAGCTACTAGAATTATTAAAAAATATAGAGATACAAAGTAATATTACCTTAGTGCCTTATGCTAACCCTGTTGCTTGTAATCATAAAAATGGTGAATATACCTTAGGCCGTTTTGATCCTATTACCGGTGTTAACTGGAATCGTATGTATCATTTTAACAAAGCAATAATTGCTCCTTTTGCCCAGCAACATCTGAATGCGAGCAATGATGACATTAACGTGAATTTTGAGCGGTTGTTAATTGATCAGATCGAGCAAAAGCTAGACCATAACATTTGGGGGTTAACCACAGGTCAGCGTATTGCATTTCAATTACAACGCATGGCACATCAAGCTGATATAGTATTGGATTTACATACGGGGCCGATTTCGAGTAAACATTTATATTGCCCCGAATATGCAAAAGCAAGTGCCCGTTATTTTGATATCCCCCATACTATTTTAATACCTAATGATTTTGATGGTGCGATGGACGAAGCTACTTTTTGTCCTTGGTGGGAGTTGCAACAAAACTTTAATACACTAGGAAGAAGTTTTGTTATGGGCGAGGGGATTTTTGCGAAAGAAAGCTTTACTGTAGAGCTTGGCTCTCAAGAGCAAATTGATTTAGCGGTAGCGCACCAAGATGCACTAGGAATCTTAAGCTACTTACAACATAAAGGCGTTATTGCTTGTCCTGAAGCGGGCCAAACAAAACATACTGTTTCCACAGGGGTAAAACCAAGAGAATATCAGCCACAAGAAATGACCCGCTATACCTGTTATTTAAAAGATTATAAAGCGTTGTACTCTCCCATGGGCGGTATGGTCGATTATTTAGCTGAGTTTGGTAAACCGTTACCAGCAGGTGAGCCGCTAGCACGTATTTTACGTATGGATAACTACGGTGATGGTAATCCTCTGCATAATATTGCTCTTGATCAAGAAGTTATTCCTATTTTACATTTTGCATCTGCAAGTGTTAACCAAGGTACTGAGCTTTATAAAGTGTTTACTAACTTTTTTGAAATATAGAAAATATCGCTAACCTTGGGCTGATAGATATACCTTTTATATTGATAACAGAAGCGGTAACAGCTGTCTCACAAGGGGTTATATTGTTTAACGAGTATCATTACCTTGAGTCTTTACCTTGTGATTAGCACTAAGTTAGTGTTGGTTTCTGTTGCGAAAGCAACTGTAAAAACTCATCTGCGGGTATGGGTCTTGAGAAGTGATACCCTTGGCCATAGTCACAGCCAGCCGCTTGTAGCAAGTCCAGTTGCGCCTTTGTTTCTATGCCTTCAGCGATCACTTGTAACCCTAACTTTTGCGCCATGGTAATTATCGCTTCAGATAAAATCATGTCTTGAGACTCTGGCGCTAAATTTTTGGTAAATGACTGATCAATTTTTAGGTAGTCTAGGTCAAATTTTTTCAAATAGGAGAGCGATGAATACCCGGTGCCAAAGTCATCCATAGAGAGTTTAATACCTGCTGATCTTAATTGAGAAAGCAGTTCAATCGTTGTTTGATCATTATGCATCAACAGACCTTCTGTTATTTCAACGACAATGTTTTCCCCAGGCAAGTTCTGCTCTGTAAGATAGTTTAGCCAATCTAACTTATCTATTGTCTCATCAAATTGCACCGGTGATTTATTTACACTCACTTGTATATCTACACCAAGCTGTGCTTTACATTGTTTTATGTATTGTACTGTTTGTTGAAAGACCCAATCACCAATTTCTACGATTAATTTTGACTCTTCCGCCAACGGAATAAACTCAGCAGGGCTCACCATACCTCTAGTAGGGTGGTTCCAGCGTAATAGCGCTTCTGCTTTGTGAATAACACCTGTTTTTAATTCAACAATGGGCTGATAAAATACAGCTAATTGATTTAAGCTAATTGCACTACGTAAATCATTCATTAAGGCTAAGTTATATAACGCTTGCTCTTGCATTGAGGGGGTAAAGTAGCAAAATCGATTACGGCCTAGATCTTTAGCAAGGTACATAGCTTGTTCAGCATTTTTTATGAGTGCTGAAGCTGTGCTACCATCACTTGGGTAAAGTGTAATCCCTAAGCTAGCAGACATATAAGTAGGGATTGTAGCCAGCTGATAGGGCTTGTTTAACGCGTGTAGGACTTTTTGGCAAATTGATTCTATTTTATGTAAGTCAGATAATCCTGGCAATATAATGGTAAACTCATCGCCTCCTATTCGAGCAATAAAGTCTGCTTCACGGATACAAGTTGAAATACGTTTTCCGGCCTCGATTAACAGTGCGTCTCCATAGGAGTGGCCTAGGCTTTCGTTAATGACTTTAAAGTTATCTAAGTCAATAAATATGAGGGTAAAGCCTTGCTTCTCATGGTTAAATTTCTTAATTTCATCTTCTAGCCTAGTGATAAACATACGGCGATTAGGTAGTTGAGTTAACGCGTCATAATTTGCTTGTTGGAAGATGAGTTCATCCGCTTCTTTTTTTTCTGTTATGTCTGAAAACAAGGCTATTCTTCTGCTTACTTGGCCCTGTTCGTAAATTGTGTTGATTGAAAGCCATTCTAGGTAATGAGTACCGTCTTTTCGGGTATTCCAAATTTCCCCTTGCCACTTTCCTGTCAGTGTGATTTCTTGCCACATTCGTTGATAAAAATCATTGCTGTGCTTGCCAGAGCTAAATATTTTAGGGTTTTTTCCTAGTAATTCATTACTGCTATAACCCGTAATCTCTGATAAAGCAGGGTTAACGGCAATAATTTCATTGTTAATATTGGTAATCATCATAGCCTCTGCGCTATTTTGATAAACCATATTAGCCAACTTTAGCGCCTCTTCTTGTTGGCGTTTATCTGTAATGTCTGTGCTAATACCAATGATACCAATGACTTTACCTTCATTATTTTTTAATTTTACTTTAGTAACTTCGAGTATTCTTGGCTTGGCATTGACACGAGGTATCATTTCAAATGAGATATGAGGTGAGTCTTGTGCCAGCACAGCTTCATTAGATTTTAAACAGTTAGCCGCGACATCTTTTCCTAGTAATTTGTCTAAGTTACTAGTATGCGTATTAATAAACGCCTTCTCCTCAACACCCACTAAATCAGTAAATGTTTTATTGGCAAATTGAAAATAGCCGTCCGTTCCAGTGAGCCAAATCCCTACAGGGGAGTTGTCAATAATAGAGCGTAACTTAGTACTGATTTCTTGATTATCAGTCATCATGTTTTGCAAAGCGGCAGCCATTTCATTAAATCCATAAGCAATATTATTAAGCTCATCGTTGGTATCAAGCGTTACTCGGGCATTAAAATCACCACTGTAAAATTTACCGGTCACTTTAGTGAGTGCATTGATGCTATTAGTTGCTGACAAATAAAAGCCAATAAGAAAATAAAATACCAACAAAAATAACAATGATGAAATACCTACGCTTAATACCCATTGGTAATTTGCTTGCTTAACGCGTTGTTGCATTAACTCACTGAGTGTGAAAGATAGGGTATTATCTAAGAAATGATAACCTTGGTTAATCACGGTAGTTGATAGGTTATAAAAATCGACAGGAGTTAATACGCTTTTGTCAGAGAGTATTTCATCTAAGCTGTAATTAATGTGGTTTTCTATTGTTTGAATAAGTGCTTGGGCAGAGATACTATCACCCTGTGACAATATAGGCCCTTTTACCTTCTGTATACCCTCGTTAAAAACGGCTAAAGGGCTTAAGGCGTTTGATAACAGTGTTGTGGTCGTTTCTTTAGATCTTTTGTTTTTATTTATTAAGTACAACATGCTGGTGCCGCGTGCTTTGCCGAGGAGCTCTAACGTAATGGGCACGGTAAATAAAAAACTATTGGTTAAGTAATATGAGTCAAGATCATCCATAACTAGCAAGCGGTAATCATCGGCTATTTTTAACTGCAACGAATTTATTGTATGAATTAATTCAGAGTGTAAACTAAAGCTCTCGTTTGGCGATAACAGTAGCCCTTGGTTACTTAAATTGCGCCACTGCGTCATTAGAGAAGACCATTTGCCAGCTTGCTTTAACGTTGAAGGTAAGTTTTCATTAATGACAGAGAAGTGTTTGTTTACCGCTTTATTGATAGGAGAGAGTTTATCTGCGCTCTCTTTAACACCGGCAATAATGGCTAAGGAGATACCTCTATGTTGTTGTAGTGATTGAATTAATAGCGAGACATTTGCTACCTGATTTAACCCTGCTAGCTGTTTATTAGCGGTGTTGATTGATTTAGATAAATAAACCGTTAACGAAGCCGACACAATAAACAACGCAAGTAGCGAAAGGCTGCCCAGTGCTATAAACTTACGAGAGAAACTCAAGTTATTCATTAAGTTTATAGCGGGAGTAAATAATAGTTTCATAAATAGCAAGTTAAACGATTTTATTAAGATATTATACCATTACCTAGGCTATTATCTAAGCCATTATTACAATAGTAGCTACATTTTGGTACACATTATCTTATGCTAGCGACATAACGCTGTTTGTCACCTTTACTTGTTTTTAGTGAGTGGTGAAAGAGCACTATAATACCGAGTAAACCTTCATTTGTTTGAACAAAATACAATAGAAATAAAGGCGTTTTCATTGCAGCACTCACCATTAATTGAGCAATACTTACCGTTATTAAAAACAGTACATGCAGACACACAAGCGCCAGTGTTGGATCTTGCTTGTGGTAAAGGACGCAATGGGTTATACCTTATTGCAAATGATATTAAGGTAGCTTTTACTGATGTGAGTAATGTAGCACTTTTGCAGGTTGAACAATCATTACGTCGGCTAACGACAGAGCAACAAGCGCTAGCACAGTGTTGGCAGGTAGACTTAGAACAAGCTGATGATGCTTTATTAAACACTACACTATTAAGGACTACAGCGTTGAGAGACACAGTGCTAGCCAGACAAGCCTTTAGCGCTGTTATGGTCTTTAGATACTTACATCGGCCTTTATTTGAGCAGATTAAATCAGCGATAAAACCTGGAGGTGTGATTATTTATGAAACATTTACGACAAAGCAGGCAAAATTTGGAAGGCCTAACAACCCAGATTACTTATTAAAACCAGCAGAGTTGGTTGAGTTATTCTCAGACTGGAAAATACTGTATAGTTTTGAAGGTATTGTCAATACATCTCAAGGCGGTTGTGCTCAACAAGCGATTGCACAAATAGTAGCCATTAAGCCTAAAGACATAGAATAAGCGGGTGGTGGGTATGATATAAACGGTTACCATGGCAAGCTCGTATCACCTTGATTAGTATTATAAACGGTTTGTGTTTTGTCCACCAAGGCCTATCTAAATAAAGCTTTTTTTTAGCGCCATTACTGGTTAAACTATAGCTGTTTTTTTCTTGTTAAGGTGTAATGAAAATGTCACACGATGAAGATTTTAAAGATAGCACAGGCGTAACTCAAATTTTAGTAGGGGTAGTAGCTTTTATTGCTTTGCCTTTATTTCCCATGTTGATGGGGTGGTTTTCACTGTTACGCTAGCCGCTGTGTATTAAAGTAGCCAAGGGAGCAGGCTACTTTAATCGAATTCCATTCTTTTCTATGGTTAATTTATTATGTTTTAATAAGTTGCCGACGGTAGCTTTAAATGTTTTTTTACTGACCCCTAAGGTTCTTTGAATTAACTCGGGCGCGCTTTTATCGTGCAGCGGTAGAAAACCATCATTTTTTCGTAAAGCATCAATTAACTTATCAGCAAAGTTATTTACTTTATTTTTACTGCCGCGGGTTAAAATAAGGTCTAAGCGGCCGTCTTCTCGAACTTGTTTAATGTAGCCGTCAATTTTTTTACCAATACGCAGCGGTTGAAAAATTTCATTGTCGTATAGTAAACCCCAGTGTAAATCGTTCACTATTGCTTTAAAGCCTAAATCTGTTTTATTGCCAATAATTAATTTTACTTGTTCGCCTTGCTGATATTCTGCGGGCCAAATATCAATAAATTTATCAAGCTTACTTGATGCGACAATGCGGTCTGTGTGTTGATCAATAAAAATACGTACTAAATAGTATTTACCTACTTCCATCTTGGTATGTTGTTGGTTAAAAGGAACCAGTAGATCCTTAGGCAAGCCCCAGTCTAAAAAAGCTCCAATTTTATTCACTTGGACCACTTTTAAAGAAACAAACTCACCTACTTGGCCCAGGACTTTTTCAGTGGTGGCGACAAAGCGCTCTGCTGAGTCTACATAGATGAATACGGTAATGTTATTACCAACTTTACAGTCGTTGGGTACATAACGATTAGGTAATAATATTTCACCTAAATCACCACCATTAAGATAAACCCCAGTTGGAGTTACGGCAACGACTTTAAGGGTGTTATATTTTCCTATTTCAATACGCGATGAATTAGCGGGTTGTATTGTTGAACTTGTCATGAAAAGTGCCATTTGAACCGGAAGAAGAAATAGACGCTTATAATAACTGATTATCTACGTTGTTTAGCAATTATTTAACTTTTTTGATGAATTATTTCATTGCACCTGCGCTTGGGCAGCAATTTTAGTCGCTATATACTCACTGTGCCTTAGGTGAAGTAAATCCGCAATTTTTCGAATAATATGCTCTTCAATAGTTGTTAACTCACCATCGGCATAAGCAACCTTCCATAATAAGGCGACTATTTCAATTCGCTCAGGTAAAGCATAGTGTTGGTTTAACTTAGTGGTAAACTGATAAAAGTCACTAGCATTGTCACTTAACTTAACAGCTTGCGCTAAGAGTGTATTCACTTCTGGCACAGTGAGGTTAAATTGTTTTATTAAAATATTACACAGTGCGTCTTGCTCACTTTGTGTAAACACGTGATCAGCACGCATAACTTCACAGAGCAGCACTGCACATGAGATTTCTAACGAGGGTTGGTAGTTATCCTGATCATCGTTAGTGTTGAACAAGTTTTCAAAAAAATCCGTTATTTTATTAAGCATGAAGGCCCCTATTTAAGTGGTTAATTTAACAACTATTATTAAAAAAATCTTAATAAATGGTTAAATAAGCTAAGGTTCTATCTTGCTTATAGAGTTTATAGTGTTTTTTATAAAAATCGACCTTAAAACTTTTTTACTCTAACTTATTGATATAAAAGTTAATAAATACTTGGTTGTCACGAAATCCTTACTTTTTTTACAAATGGGCGCATATTTTGTAATACACAGTTACAACTTTTTTGCTATTTCGTTATAAACTAGTCGTTATTATTTATACGCAAAAACAAGCAGGTGATTTATTAAAACCTGTTGTGCAAAATAACATTTCATTTTTAAAAGGAACTGCCAGTGGCGAATAAAAAACAAATCTTGATACCTATTGCCATTTTAGCGCTTGGCGTTATGACGTTTATTGTTTTTTCGAGCATGAAAAAACCACCAGAAGAAAAAGCAGAAACAGATAACACCCCGATAGTTGCAGTAGAAGAGATTTCAGTGGTGCCAATGGTATTAGAAGTTAGCTCTTATGGTGTAGTGAACCCAAAATATGAAACAACGATGGTTGCGCAAGTCACAGGGGAAGTTGTGGAGTTAAGTGATGTTTTTGTGCGTGGCGGTTTAGTTAAAAAAGGGCAACTTTTAGCGCGCATAGACCCTAATGATTACCATGCAGCGCTAATTGACGCACAAGCAAATATGGCATCGGCACGTGCAGCATTAGAAAAAGAAGTAGCACAGGGTAAAGTTGCAGAGCAAGAATGGCGACAAATTACGGATACATCACCGACTGAATTAAGTTTACGAAAACCTCAACTTGCGCAAGAACTAGCGCGTGTTAAGTCAGCTCAAGCGGCTATTTTACGAGCAAAGCGAAATCTACAGCGTACTGAAATAAGAGCACCTTATGATGCAATGATCAGTAGCAGGGATATTGGTTTAGGCTCCTTTGTTAGTGTTGGTAGTCAAATAGGGATGTTATTAGGTACCGCTATTGCGGAAGTGCGCTTGCCTGTTGCTGACAATCAGTTGCAATTTTTGGTTGAGCAAGGGCTTAATGCGACAGTGAACTTAACCGGTACCTATGCAGGTGAAGAAATACAATGGCAGGCCAAAGTCGTAAGAAATGAAGGCGTGATAGAT
Source organism: Colwellia sp. F1 (assembly GCF_056238625.1). Taxonomy (NCBI): domain Bacteria; kingdom Pseudomonadati; phylum Pseudomonadota; class Gammaproteobacteria; order Alteromonadales; family Colwelliaceae; genus Colwellia; species Colwellia sp. F1. The sequence goes on along the minus strand of NZ_JBWDLI010000002.1, from coordinate 206,223 downwards.
AGCAAAAGCCGTATGAGCTATCTAGTTGCTGAAATTCAAGACCCTTATCATTTACAGAACAGTGAAGCTGCACTTGGCTTACCCTTACGTTTTGGCTCTTATGTACAAGCAAAAATTTTGGGCGTTGAAATAGACAGTGCCAGTGTTGTTCCTCGGTACTTAGTGCTTAATAACCGTGTTGCTTTGTTAGGCAGCGACTCAAGGCTGCATTACGCAGATGTAAATATTGTTCGCCAACAAGGTAGTGATGTTGTTATTTCTAAAGGGTTGCTCAATGGTGATAAGCTTATTGTGTCGGCGTTAGATTACCCAGTAGACGGCATGAAGCTAGCGTTATCAGTGGAAGACGTAGACAAGCCAGATACCAACAATACCGCGCCCAAGGAAAACGTTGAAGTACAAGTGGTCAACAATCAGAATGAAGGAGAATAGTGATGAGCTCTTCTTCCTCAAGTAAAGTAGAAGTTAACAAAACACCTGCTAAAATTGATGAATCTATAGACACTAAAACAGGCCTTATCGCTTGGTTTGCACGTAATACAGTCGCCGCTAATTTATTAATGGTTTTTATTTTGGTTGGTGGCTTCTTAACCATGCAAACCATTGATAAACAGATGTTTCCACAGGTAAAAATTAATTGGATCTCTTACACTGCGCCTTACCCTGGTGCAGCGCCACAAGAAGTGGAAGAAGGGATTACCATCAAAATTGAAGAAGCACTAAAAACAGTGCAAGGCCTTAAACGCGTTATCACTTATTCTAACCGAAACTTTTCCAATGGTTGGTTTGAAGTTGAGCTTGATTACGACCCGCAAGTAGTACTTGAAGAAGTTAAGTCGGCTATTGATTCAATCTCAAGCTTTCCTGATGACATGGAGCGCATAAAAGTTGAACGAGAAAAATTTCGTCAAGAAGTGATGTATATTAGTTTATACGGTGATTTAACCAATGGTGAGTTAAAAGATTTAGGTCGAAAAATTCACCATGAAATTCAACAATTGCCCAAAATTAACATTTCAGAGTTTTATAGTGGTTTAGGTTATGAAATCTCTATTGAAGTAAGTAAAGACAAGTTAAGAGAATATGGCTTAAGCTTTATCGATGTAGCTAATGCAGTGCGTAGCTCTTCTCGTAATATGTCAGCCGGGCAAATTCGTGCCGAGAATGGTTATATTAATCTTAGAGTAGAAAACCAAGCGTATCGTGGTCATGAGTTTGAACTGCTTCCTGTGATCACCTTGGCCGATGGTACCAACATCTTGTTAGGAGATATTGCTACGATTGTTGATGGCTTTGAAGAAGGATTACAGTACTCTAAATTTAATGGTAAAAATTCGGTCACACTTTTTGTTGGCGCGGCAGATAATCAAAGCATCACTGATGTTGCCAAAATAGTAAAATCCTATGTCAATGATAAAGCAGCAGCCTTGCCGCAAGGTGTAAAGCTAGAAACTTGGGTGGATATGACCTACTACCTTGAAGGCCGACTGAACATGATGTTAAATAACATGGAAAGTGGTGCCGTACTGGTCTTTATTATGTTGGCACTTTTTCTTCGTGTGCGTTTGGCTTTTTGGGTTATGATGGGCTTGCCAGTCTGCTTTTTAGGTACTTTATTGATTATGCCAATGGAATTTGTTGGCGTAACTATTAATATAATTAGCTTGTTTGCTTTTATTTTGGTGCTAGGGATTGTTGTTGATGACGCTATCGTGATGGGTGAGAGTGCTCATGATGAAATAGAAGCACACGGGCATTCAACTGACAATGTCATTCGTGGTATTAAACGTGTTGCAATGCCTGCTACCTTTGGCGTCTTAACTACCATAGCCGTATTTGTCCCTTTTTTGTTTGGTGAAGGGCCTTCGTCAGCCTTTGGCAAAGCCATTGGCTCGGTGGTTATACTCTGCCTTGTTTTTTCGTTAATAGAATCAAAGCTTATATTACCTGCGCACTTAGTAAAAATGAAAGTTAAGGCGTTTAACCCCAAAAACCCAATAGACAGAATTCGTCATTGGGTTGATACCGCCTTAAAAAGCTTTATTACGAACATTTACCGGCCCACATTAACTGTGTGTATTGAGTATCGCTATGCGGTACTCATGTTCTTTATTAGTTTAATGTTATTAAGTGCTGGTTTATTTGGAGGTGGTTTTGTGCGTTATATTGGGCAACCTAAAATACCGCATGATTTTCCCCGAGTAAATATTGAAATGAATGTCGATGCTTCTGAAAAATCGACGTTAAAAACTTTGCTAAACATTGAACGTATTCTTTATGAAGTTGATGAAGAGATTCAAGCACAATATGGCAGTTCAATGATCGCAGATATGCAGGTAGATTTACGCAGCCGTATTAGTGGCAATGTCATGGTTAAATTGGTTATTCCAAAAGAAAGAGCTATTAACACATTTGAATTAGCTGATTTATGGCGCAAAGCTATTCCTAATTATCCTGGGGTAAAATCACTGTCAATTGATGATAATTTATTTGGCGGAGGCCGTGATGATGGTGATGTTGCCTTTAAATTAGAAAGTGTTAATGATGAACAGCTATTGGCAGCAGCGAAAGCATTAAAAGTAAAACTTAATTCTTTAAAAGGGGTTGGTGATGTTAATGATTCAAGGCAAACCAGCGCTAAAGAAGTGCAACTTGAACTTAAACCTTTGGCACACAGCTTGGGGTTATCATTAGCAGAAGTAGCATCGCAAGTGAGTTATAGTTTTTATGGCTTAGAAGCCCAGCGTATTTTACGTGACAGTGAAGAAATTAAAGTGATGGTACGCTACCCTCTTGAACAGCGAAGCAGTGTTGGTCATGTTAATGATGTAATGATTCAAGCTCCTAATGGCGCAGAGCTGCCTTTGTCTGAGCTTGCTCATATCTCGTTAACCGAAGGTGTTACGCGTATTCGTCGTGAAGATGGTAACCGTACTATTAATGTTTGGGCGAGTGTTGATGCAGAACAAGTTGAACCATTTGAAATAGCGAAAGACATTAGAGATAACTATATTCCGCAGCTACTAAGACAATACCCACAGGTGCAAAGTGAAGTCTCTGGTAGCATTCAGGAGGAAATGGACAGTGCGAATGACCAATTACGAGATTTTGTTATTTCATTAATGGTCATTTTCTCTTTGCTAGCTATTCCACTGCGCTCTTATGCACAAGCAGTGATGATAATGGTGGTAATACCCTTTGGCGTTATTGGTGCAGTATTTGGCCATTTTCTCTTAGGAATGGACTTAAGTGCCTTGTCTGTGATGGGAATTTTAGCTGCATCAGGGGTTGTCGTGAATGACTCATTGGTTATGGTAGATTATGTTAATAATGCGCGAAAACGAGGTGAGCTGTTAAAGAATGCAGTTATTCATGCAGGTACAAAGCGTTTTAGGGCGATTATGTTAACGTCATTAACCACCTTTATTGGTTTAGTGCCCATTATCTTTTTTGAAACCAGTGCACAAGCACAAATAGTTATTCCGATGGCAGTCTCTTTGTCTTTTGGTATTTTGTTTGCAACCGTTGTTACTTTAGTATTCATTCCGAGTTTATACGTTATTATTGAAGACTTACGTGGCCTTTTTAAACGTAAAAAAACAAGTGGAAATAAGCATGAGCAGCAAACTGAACAAGGTAGCGTTAATGCAGCGCCATTACCAGAAGCGCCTTTGAATTAACCAATGTAATCGCGAGATTTACGGTGTTTTTTATTGCCGTAAATTGAAGGTGTTAAATCCTAAAGCCACATTATTACTAGTTTGTTTATATTTTTCTTTATATATTACATACAATAGTATTAATGTGGCTGTTTTTTTATATTAAAGATAAACTTAGTTTGGTTAGCTTTGTTATAAGCAACGCAACAATAATAAAAGCGGTACATTACCATGAGGTTATTAATATGAATTTACCGAGACAGTTTTTTTTGTGTGTAATAACTTTACTCATATTATCTACTCAAATAAGCTTTTCAGCCCTTGCTTTTACCCAGTCACAGCTAAAAAAATCACTACAGCTATTTACACAAAGCAGCCAAACAGATGCGCTAACAGCCAATATTGTTGAACTGCAAACAGCGCTGCTTAACGAAAGTAACCCCATTGTTGTTGCATTGCCTTTGCCTAATGGCGGATTTGTTAACTTTAAACTAACCGCTGACAGTGTTATGGCAGAACAGCTAGCACTAAAATATCCCAATGTCAGAACTTTTACCGGGGCTTCCCTTGATAATCCATCCGACACGGGCCGCTTTGATATTACCTTAAACGGTTTCCATGGTATGTTTTATCATCAAGGAGAACGTGTTTTTATTGACCCTGTTATAGCTTCCCTTCATGAAAAATCACGTTTACCGGCAAACTATAAACCAAAAAACAGTAACAGAGCGCTTAACCAGGTCAATAGTCAGTATAAAATTTACACGGGAAAAAATAGCCGTGCAATTGATTCATTCGCTCATACTTTTCACGCACCTAAAAAAACTGTGCATCAATTTGATGCTGTAGTAAATAACAGCATTAAAAAAGCAAAAAATCCACTAACACAAAGTATAACTAAAACCTATCGTATTGCTATCACTGCTGCAGCGGAATATACCGCTTTTCATGGGGGAACTGTTGATGGTGCCATGGCAGAAATTATTACCTTAGTTAACCGGTTAAACCAAGTTTATCAGCATGATTTAGCAATAAAGTTAACATTAGTAGAAGATAATGACTTATTAATTTTTACTGATGCTGATAGTGACCCATTTAATAATGACAGCGATGACGGGGCGTTAAATACGGCTGTTATAGACAGAATTATTGGTAGCGCCAATTATGATATTGGCCATGTCGTCAATACCGGTGGGGGCGGTTTAGCTTGGCTGGGCTCAGTTTGTAACCCAGACATTAAAGGCGATGGCGTTACTGGCGCGCCTGAGCCTGTTAATGAGGCTTTTTATATTGATTATGTTGCGCATGAAATTGGCCATCAATTTGGCGCTGATCACACCTTCAATGCTACAGAGGGTGCTTGTGCTGGTAATCGAGCAGCCTTATCAGCTTATGAAGTGGGTAGTGGTTCAACAGTGATGTCTTATGCAGGTATTTGCAATAAGCAGAATTTACAACCGCATTCAGATGCTTTTTTTCATGCTAGATCAATAGAGCAAATAAGCGATAATATCCAAACGGGTATTGGTAGTCACTGCGGTGAGACTAGCGACAGTATAAATCAAACGCCAATTGTTGATGCTGGTGCTGATTATACTATTCCAGCACGCACCCCCTTTACATTATCAGGCGCAGCAACAGATGTAGACAGCAATGTGTTGCAATATAGTTGGCAACAATTTGATTTAGGCGCTAAAACAGCGTCGCTTGTTGAACATGTTGACGATGGCTCTCGCCCTTTATTTCGTGCTTTTAAGCCAAGTACAAACGCAACTCGGCATTTTCCTCAACTATCTGACGTCCTAACGAACACTACAACAATAGGTGAAATACTGCCCACAACGAACAGAGAGCTAAATTTTCGTTTAATGGTATATGATAACGATGGTGGCGCAAGTTTTGATGAAACCAAGCTAACCGTTATTGATACCGGAGCAGCTTTTGCCCTCAATTCACCCGTGTTAGATGATATATGGCTAGAGACAAGGAATACTATTAGTTGGCAAGTGGCCGACACAGATATAGCACCGATTAACTGTGCGACAGTTGATATTTTACTTTCAAAAGATGGCGGTCACAGTTTTGATCTAACGCTGGCCAACCAGGTAACTAATAGTGGCAGTGCTGAGATATCACTAGACGATTTTTGTGCAGATGAAATAAACGCTTCGCAAACAGCCAGAATAAAACTGTTATGTAGCGATAATATTTTTTATGCCGTTAATAGTGGTGCATTTAGTATTGATAAAGCATTAAGCCCTGCAGATATAGCGATTACCAGCCAACAAACAATTACCCTAACCCAAGGGGAGAGTGTAAAGTTATCGAGCGCTATCTTTAACTTTGCGTGTGAAACAGCCGATGATATAACAATTGTTGCGGGCGATAACTATACCTTTAGCGGGCAATCTATCACGCCAAACAGTGACTTTACCGGTGAGCTTTTAGTACCTGTTGTTGCTAACCAGGGGAATATAAGTAGCGCACCCTACCTAATGACACTTACTGTTGAAGCAAAGCCGTTGCCAGAGCCAATACCCGATCAAACAGCTACACCAAAACCAGCGTCTACATCAAAATCAGGTGGTAGTGTGTTTTGGTTATTAGTCTTTGTTATCTTGTGCCGCAGACGAGCCCATACTCACCACACCATTTAATGAAGGAGGTATCTCCATTGAACTATATAACTTTACTCTTATTAATAGTGTTATCTATTAGTTGTACCTCTAAGCCTTTATTACCAACTAAAGGGGGGAAAGTATCATCGCGAGAAAGTATGGCTATTGAACAGGACAAAACAGCCAGTGCTGTGGTAATTAAAAATAAAGAAACAGAGAGTGATGTCAAGAAAAATGCAACGAGTAACAAAGTAAAAGAAGCACTAGCGCTCGCACTAAAAAACCAAGATTATCGCTTATTGGTTACCTCAGGAAGAAGCCTAAGTATACCGGGCGTAAAAGCCATTGAATACCAAGCGATGATTGAATTATGTGGCAAGAAGTATAGTGGGGAGACTGGCGATGTCATTCTATCGCAAGAGCAGCGCATAACACGTAAACAACAAGTGGATTATATGCGCCAATACAATGAAAAAATACTCGTTATTTGTCAACAAAAAAACAAAAAAAGTAAAACCACAAACTAGCGCGCTTTATTCATCAAATGAAAACTCTATATAGGCTTTACCTTGCTCGCCTTTTAAGGCGATAACAACCACAGGGCCTTTAGATTTATGGTGAATGCTATGATCTTTACCCGAAACAACAATCGGTGTTGCCATATCAAAATCGATGCCTTTTTCACTGAGCATACGTTTTGCGCCACCGGTAACCATATTAGTGATTTCGCCTACAAGGTCCGTTATTTCATCGTTTACTTCATCGGGGGCTTCACCCACCATGCCTTGCATTGTCGCTAGCGCCAATGGGGCGTCAAAAGTAATAGATAAAGAGCCTTTAGCTTCAGTACTAACCATACCTATTAGCCCAGATACGTCACCCATAGAAATCTGGTCTTTCTTTAATTGAGGCTTTTCAGGAATTAATTCCATTTGTGCCATTGTCGACATGACGTTTAGCATTGATGATAAAAATGGGTTTATAAACTCTACTCTCATGAAGTCTTCCAAGCCTTAGCTGTTTGCAATGTGATGATTTTGCACATTTAAGAAACAAATGTAAATCAAACTGGTTAATTATATCGATATTCGCCGTATTTTATAATTATCAACGACTCTGTTATATTTTGCCACTCAAATAGTTAAATTGTTTTAGCTTTTTGCTATGACGATCATTGCCCCCAACAGAATCAGCGACAGTGTGTACAACGGCCATGTGCTTCTATAATTTGATGGCTAATAGTAAAACCATTGGCGTCTGCCATAGCCTTTAAGGCTAAATCAAAATTATTCGACTGAATCTCTTTCACATCACCACATTGGTCACAAATAAGTAATTGCACTGGGTGATCACAATCACCAAAATGATGGCACATAATAAAAGCATTAATAGACTCTATTTTGTGGACAAAGCCTTGCTTAGATAAAAAATCTAATGCGCGGTATACAGTAGCCGGCTTTGCCGATGAATCGATCTTTTTAAGCTCATCTAATAAATCATAAGCGCCAATAGCACCTTCGTGTTTAGCAAGTAATAAAAAGACTTGCTCGCGTGCTTTGGTTAATCGGGCTCCATTTTTTTGGCAAACATCTTGTGCTTGAGTGAGTAATTTTTCAGGTGACATGGTCTTTAACATCAAGTATTTTCTCCTCAGTCTATCACAGTAATTATACTCGTCTATAGGTGAACGTTCTAAGACCGACTTATCTTTGTTAAAATTATTAGCTAATGTTGAAAAAATCATTTACATTAGCTAAATGATAGCGCTGTCATTTTTGTGTTGTCTGCCAATTTAATACTCAATTTTTTAAACGATTAGATGTTTTTGGACTTAATATATGACTCGATACCTTGCTCTTGATGCTTTTAGAGGAATAACCATTGCCTTAATGATTTTAGTTAATACACCAGGCACATGGGCGCATGTTTATGCCCCTTTATTACATGCCAGCTGGCATGGCGCAACACCAACAGATTTAGTGTTTCCTTTTTTCTTGTTTATTATCGGTTCAGCAATGTTTTTCTCTTTTAAAAAGAGTAACTTTACTGCGACACCCGAGCAATTTAAAAAAATTGTAAAACGTGGATTTATCATGTTTTTTATTGGTTTTATGCTCAATGTTATACCTTTTAACACCCCCATCGAAGGGTGGCGTATTATGGGCGTGTTACAGCGTATTGGTATCGCTTACGTTATTGCCGCAAGTCTCGTCTTACTATTTAACCGCCGCGGAATTTTTATTATATCAGGCATTATTTTATTAGCTTATTGGGGGGTGTTGGTAAGTGTAGGAGAGGGGGCTTTAACGTTAGAAGGCAATATTATTCGACAGTTTGACTTAGCCACCTTAGGGGCTAGCCATATGTATAATATGCGTGGTGTTAGCTTTGAACCTGAAGGTTTGCTTAGTACAATTCCAGCTGTGGTTAATATGTTGTTAGGCTTTGAATTAACACGTTATTTAACCAGTATTAACGATAAAAAAGAGAGTGTTATTAAGCTAACACTTATTGGTGGTCTGGCAATTGGTTTTGGCGCTTTATGGGGAGTTATATTCCCTATTAATAAATCGTTATGGACGAGCTCTTATGTTATTTACACCACCGGCTTTGCGTGTCTTTTATTGGCAGCATTTATTTGGCTAATTGATATAAAAGGCCAAGAAAAATTAGCCTCACCTTTACTTGTTTACGGTACCAACCCTTTGTTTGTCTATGTGCTGTCATTTTTAATTGTGACTTTGTATTTAAATATCAGTATAGGGAACAGTACAGCATACCACTGGCTTTATGAAAAATTTAAACTAATTGCAGAGCCAACCTTAGCCTCATTTTTGTTTGCTTTTTTTCATGTTGTTTTATTTTGGCTTGTTTCGTTAAAATTGTATCAACGAAAAATATTTATAAAAATTTAACAACGATGAGCGGCAACTTTACTGCTATTTATATAGCTAAACTTTGTGCTAAGACTATTTGTTTCAAACGGGTATAATATAGAAAGCTCGGCCGCTCACTTTTGTCCAACCTTAACCAAGAGCATATTAACACTGCTCTAGCTTGATATGATCTAAGCAGCAACTGCTATTGGAGTGCACATAGCTACTCTTGTATTAGCAGTGAGTTGCTGTTGTTTACCTCTACAACAGTGCTTGTAAAGCTATTAATTGATGGGCATATTTTCGATTATGCCGTGCATACTCAGTGCCTGAGTCGTTATAGCTTGGCACAATGTTTTGGCAGTATTTAATTTACTCTGATGTTTTCAGTAATTATTATCATGGGTAAACTGCACTCGTGTTATTAACTGCACTGCTTAACGCTATGTTTTCTTTGCTTTAACTTACAATAGTGCTATGTTTTAAAGAAAGGAATAAAGCTAATAGCACTTGAACAATATTATATTTTAGGAGAAAAGCTTAAAGCGTGAACAAAATAACGTTATCTCAAGATGAGAATTTATCAATAAAATTAACCCATCAACTGTTACCACAAGAGTTACAGCGTATTGATCTTTACCTTTCTTTACCAGTTGAAATGGGTATAAGTCCCAGCACATTAAACACTGAGGACTATTTTTATAGCAATATAAGAAGCCAGAGCGCTTACTACTCAGACAAGCAACACCTTCCTTTAGTAAGAAGTCGTTTTATTAGCCAACGTTTTGAGGGAGAAAATAAAGACGGACCAAGTGACTACCGTTTAAACTTAAACCTATACTGTTATCAGTTAATCAAGGCGCTTGATGCAGACGTAAAACAAACACTTAAGTTGAAAACAGCGGAAGAGTTTTATCCCGAGGCCATTGAACTGGCCGAGCAAACAACAGGGTTAATTAAGAAGTTACGCCGTTATACGCCACCAGACAGCACACTTAATTCTTTTTTTAAAAATGCAGATAATTACCTAAGTTGGCATATTGAGCAGTCATTTTTAAAGCTATTATCGAAGGGGCCAAAAAGTAGTGAGTTTACCGCAGAGCGTGAATTTTTATTTACTTTTTGTCGAGACGAAAATAACTACCGCACAGAGCGTAAATATAACTCTCAAGTGACGCTTGATGATCCAAACCGTATTACAAATAAAATGCGCTTATTGCAACGTTTGATAGAATATGGTGTTGTTTTTCAAAAGCAAACTCGCTACTTAGATTTACATCTAAAACGCTTGGTTAGAGGTACAGTGACGGCTGTGATCATGGCTTTTGTTATGGTGCTTGTGCTTAATGCTCGTTCAAACTTTACTGAAGTTACTGTTGCCTTGATTGCTTTTTTGGGAGTGATTTATGGCTTGCGAGAAATATTTAAAGATGACGTTACTAACCTTATTTGGCGTAAAATACAAAAAGGACGACCAAAGTGGCAAAATATATTTCGTCATAGCGTTAGTCAAAAGCGCATTTTGAGCCAAATATTATGGTTAGAGTATATAAAAAATAGTGACTTACCTAAATCGGTAAATACACTATTTCAAAAGCGACGACAACAAAATAAACAAGCGGCGCGTTTGTTACATTTTCGCTGCGATAATAAGGTTATCGTGAAAGAGTTTTTACCTGGTTATGACGAGATTCAACAACAAATCTTTTTTAACTTAACGCCCTTTGTTCGTTTTTTAAAAAAAGGCGCGGGACGTTTATATACACTCGATGGGCAAAAAATATCAAGCCAAGCGGTTGAACGTCGCTATCAAATTAATCTCATTTTGCGTAGTATCGATAAACGAGGAGAGCACTTACAGCGCTTTAAAATTACTTTAAACCGTAGTGAAATTGTTAATATAGAAGCCATGCCAGCAGTAGACGAATGAAGCTAAATTACTCACTCGATGACTTACGTTATTTTTGCACAGTAGCCAAATTAGGTAGTTTTAAAGCCGCCGCGTCTAATTTGGCTATACCACTATCAACGCTGAGTCGTCGCATTCGTCAATTAGAATCTGATCTGCAATTAAGACTACTTAACCGAGATGCTCACCGCGTGTCATTAACACACACCGGCGAGCAGTACTTTTTGCGCTCTAGCTCACTGTTTGATGAGCTAAATGATATTGATAAAGATCTACATAAAGAAAAGAATCAGCCCAAAGGAAAAATTAGAGTAACAGCACCTATCTACTCAGGTACACACTTTTTGCGGCCGGCTTTTTATGAATTCTTATTGCAGCATCCTGAAATTCAGCTTGATTTACGCTTTTCAAACAAATTAATTGATATTGAAGAGCAAGGTATTGATGTTGCTTTTCGTATGGGAGACCCATCGGTAGAAGACTGGGTCGTGAGGCCACTAAAAGACACTTATAATATTTTGTGTGGCCATGCAAACTACTGCACTGATGATATTACCCACCCGAAAAAGCTATGTGATCATGCAACGATAATTAGTTTCCCATTAATCCCATGGCGATTAGAAAACCAAGTAACAGGGGAAGAGTTTAATTATCGACCTCATAAGTCAGTTCGTTTAGAGGTGGATGAAATTCAAATGGTAATGCATGCAGTAAAAAAAGGAGTTGGTATTAGTTACTTGCCAGACTATTTAGCATTGCCTTTAATTGAGGCGGGTGAAATAAAGCGCGTATTGCCTCAATGGCAAAGCAAAAGCCGCGCCTTGTCTATGCTTTATCGTGATCGCAATAATATGCCGCTTAGGGTGCGATTATTTATTGAGTATGTGTTAGATTATTTTCGTTAATGGTTACTTTACTGGGCTAGCTACGCTTATTTTTGTTACTTAAAATAACGATCAAGATCCCCCCTAAAACCAGCGCGCATGCAATGATTAATCGCAGAGTAATAGACTCAGATAAAAATATAACACCACCTATAGCCGCTAAAATAGGAACAGATAATTGCACTACGGCCGCCTCAGTTGCAGATAAGCCCGACAATGCAATATACCAAAGTGTGTAGCCTAATGCAGAAGCACATACCCCTGATAAAATGGCCAATATAATACCTGCAAAAGATAGCGTAATACTGGGCAGCATCACCAGCGCTAGCAGTAAAACAAAAGGAATGGCGTAACTAAAATTATAGGTAGTATCTTTGAGCGGCTCTAAAGAAGAGCGACCCGTAAGAGTATATAGCCCCCAAGCAATGCCTGATATAGCCATTAGTATAAAACCAAATAAACTCGGTGTCGTTATCGTAGGATAAATTAAATAAACTAACCCAGCAAAAGAAATAATAACGCCCAGCCATTCAGCACTGCGCAGTCTATTGCCTGATAATAGGCTAACAATAATCATGGTGAGCTGAACCGCACCAAACAAAACCAATGCCCCAGTACCGGTATCTAAGGAAATATAAGCAAAAGAAAAGGTAACAGCATAAACAAATAACATGAAGGCTGCTTGCCACCTTGCTAATTTATTGGGTTGCTTATGATGAGTACGTTGGGTGTTATGGGATAATATCGCATGTAAAAAAAACAGCATTAGCGCGCCTGACAAAAGACGAATAACCGTAAAGCTTGAGGCATCTATCGCGTTATTTTTTAATGCCATTCTCCCTAATACTGAATTGGCAGCAAAAGCTAGTAAAGCGGCTAGGGTGTAGGCCATTGTTTTAACATTGTTGTTGTAATCTTTTCTCAAGTTTTTTTACCTGTTTGATACGCGTGTTTAAGTGGGGTACAGCTCAAATCTATTATGGTTATTTCTTTGTTTAGCGTTTATAAACGCAGTATAATCCACGGAATATACGACGTTAATTGTTGGCGTTCAACTTATTTAGATTTAAAGGTTTTATCGTTACTTCATGATTTCTCACAAACTTTCCGTTGCCCCCATGCTTGATTGGACCGATCGTCATTGTCGATATTTTTATCGCGTTTTGTCTGCCCATACTGTGCTTTATACTGAAATGGTCACAACAGGCGCTATTTTACATGGTAAAGGCGACTATCTTTCTTACCATGATACAGAGCATCCGTTAGTGCTGCAATTAGGCGGCAGTAATGTAAACGATATGACTGAATGCGCAAAAATAGCAGAGCAGTATGGGTATGATGAAATTAATATTAATGTCGGTTGCCCTTCAGATCGAGTGCAAAACGGCCGTTTTGGTGCTTGCTTAATGGCTGAGCCACAATTAGTTGCCGATTGTGTTACTGAAATGCAAGCGGCTACTAACCTGCCTGTAACTGTGAAATCTCGCATTGGTATAGATGACCTAGATTCATATGAATTTTTGCATACCTTTATTGAGCAAGTAGCAGCTGCTGGTTGTCAGCATTTTATTGTGCATGCAAGAAAAGCGTGGTTAAGTGGTTTAAGCCCTAAACAAAACCGTGATATTCCACCGCTAGACTATGCAAGGGTGTATCAAATAAAACAAGACTTCCCTAACGTTGCCATCTCCATTAATGGTGGCATTAAATCGTTAGCAGAAACAAAGGCGCATTTACAGCACGTTGATGGCGTGATGATAGGGCGTGAAATATACAACAGTCCCTATTTATTGTCAGCAGCAGATCAACACATTTATGGTATAGACAAACCGGTTATCTCGCGCGAGCAGGTGATTAACTTAATGGCTGATTACATTAATACTTATATTAGCACCACACCTGAACATGGTAGCAATAGGGCATGGCATGTGTTACGACATATGCTCGGGCTTTGTAATGGTTTACCCGGCGCTAGACAGTTTCGTCGTGATTTAAGTGACTGCTCGGGCAATGCTAATGCTAACGGTGACTCGTTAAAACAGGCTTTTGCTAAGGTAACACTACTTGACGTTGACTAATAAAGGGGGTTTATACGCTATTGGCGTGAACCCTAGTTAATAGCGTTATTCCTTATTATATCTTACATCTGGCTATATCTGCTTTGTTCTGCTGCCGACGCTACCTTCAATAGTTGACAAAACTCACGGTTAATAGCGAAAAACATCTCGTTAATGTTAGTCAATTTAACCAATTATGCGGTCAATTTAACTATTATGTGAATAATTGACATATTATGTCTTTAGGTCTCTCCAGTAGAGACGCGACACTTATCCTTTAAAATCAATAGTTAATGTTTTTTTACTCGTTGGCACGGCACTTGTAATACTCAGTCTTGTAATACTCAGTAAAGTAAATTAAGTACCATCAATTATTTACTAGTAGCTGACTAGAGAATACACAAACTAACTTAGGTAGTAATGGCTTTGTTCAAAGTCACCTTGCAAGGTATAAAAGGAACGCACAATGAAATACGAAAGAGAATTTTCCCCACACCAGCGTATACATGGCAGGTTGTCGAAAGATGGCAGGTATAAAAAAGTATCGGGTGTATGTTCAGGAATTGCCAAACATTATGGATTTTCGCGTATTGCAGTCCGCCTTGTAACATTGGCTGCCCTAATCTTTTTTCCCGTTGTGACAGGGGTTGCTTATGTCGTTGCAAGTATTTTATTGCCAGAGCGTAAATACTAATAAGCACTGATTGTAAGGCAAAGAGGGGAGAGAAATTGGGCTTTATTAAATCGTTATTACTCGCTATTTTGGCAACTGTGTTTTTAACCTATGTTTTAGGTGTTAGCTTTTTAGCGCTTTTTAACGTAAACCTAACCATTAATGGTGAGTTAATAGCGCCATTAAAAGCAATAGGAGTGGGGACAGTGTCTACGGTGATTTTAGTATTGATCGCGCTAGCGATCGTGTTAAGTGTATTTGGTTCGTTGATTTTTATCGGCTTTTTAATCGCAGGGTCAGTAGTTTTATTAGCGATAGGTGTTTTCTGGCCTGTTTTTTTAATTGCAGCAGTGATTTGGTTAGTCGTTAAAGATACACCAAGAAAACAATACCCTTACTAACTGTAAGATTTACAAAAAATTTACTTAAAAAAACGGGCTAAAATAGCTTTGCACTCAGGTGTGTTAACTAAGCGGGAAAACTCATCACCTTCGTTTGCAATAACTTGTGACAAGTGGTTTTGGCTAGCTTGGCGAATAAGTTTTCTACTTGTCATTACTGCATCACTCGGTAATGTAGCAATGTTTTCTGCGATTTTTGCAGCAGTAGGCAATAACTCGTTAGGAGCACAAATTTGATTGGCTATACCGTATTCTAAGGCTTGTTCAGCTGAAAAGGTATTACCAAGTACCATTAATTCAAACGCACGGTTTTGGCCAACTAAGCGGGTTAATAAAAAACTAGAGCCTGCTTCGGGGCATAAGCCTAATTGAGTAAAAGGCAGTTTAAACTTAGCATTATTAGCGGCAATCACCATATCACAATGGAGTAATAAAGTGGTACCAATACCAACTGCCGCACCGGCAACAGCAGCAATAATGGGTTTGTTAAACTCACTTAGTACCTTAACAAAGTCAAGCGCAGCCAAGGAATCACTTTGTGAGCTTTCAATAAAGTCTTGTAGGTCATTACCAGCACTAAAACATTGTTCATTACCGTGAATCAAAACACAATGAATTTTAGCGCTATTTTTAGCGTATTCAAAGTGCTGGCAAAGCTGCTGGTACATTTTTGTATTAAGCGCGTTTTTTTTGTCAAAACGCGTTAAAATAATAGTTAATACACTGTTGCTTTCTTTGGTTATAATGAAGTCAGTCATTTTGTTACTTTACGAAGAGTGATAAAGTTAAACTTTAAGGGTTATCAAAAAGGATGTATAGCATCAAATGAAAAATACTTATTTATTTTGTTTATTACTACTATGTTGTGCGCTGAGTTTTGTTGGCGTAGCAAGTGCCTCAGCAGAAAATAAAAGCTCAGGCCCTTTCATTGAGAAAGCTTATATCCGTGCTACCATCCCAGGTACGTCTATTTCGTCAGCTTATATGGACATTGAAAACACAAATGAGCAAAATATTACCTTACTAAAGGTTACTAGCGCTATTTCACCGCGCATTGAAATACACCAACATACAATGGTTGATGGTATGATGCGTATGCGTAAATTCAACTCATTGGACATAAAACCTAAAACGCGAGTTAAATTGCAACCATCAGGCTTACATTTAATGGTTTTTGATGTGCGAGAGCCGCTTACACCTCAGCAAAAAGTCGACTTAATCTTACATTTTTCTAATGATGTAACGAGAAAGATACAAGTGCCGGTTTATAGTCCTAAGCAAGAGAAGTCAGCGCGCGAAACAGTCAAACACTTACATCACCATCACTAGGAGAAAAAAATGAAAATGAACTTTTCAACGAAAAACATTGGCTACCTAGTGGTAGGTATTTTTGTATTTTTTTATTTGATCGGTGTTTACTGGAGCACTAGTGTTGATTCTTTTGATATTGCGCAAGAAGTAAAAATAGCGGCAACAGCAGATAAGGTTGCGCCAGTTGTTGGTTACACCACCACGACCACCTTAATTAAAGTGGCAAGCAGTATTTTAGACAAACCTGGTGGTTATATCTCAAACGACGCATTACCTCCAGGTGTGTTTTTAGACAACATGCCCGCATGGGAATTTGGTGTGCTTGAAATGGTACGAGATATGGCGCTGGTGTTACGTAAAGACTTCAGTCGCTCTCAATCTCAATCGTTAGAAAATGTTCATATTCAAAAAGCACAACCACAGTTTAATATCGACAATAAAAGCTGGGCGATGCCTAGCGCAGAGTCAGAATATAGAAAAGCAATTGAGAGCTTGCACCTCTACAGAGATGCCTTAGTAGGCTTGAGCACAGTAAAAAGTGGCAATGCTCAGTTTTATGCACGAGCTGACAACTTAACCTCCTATTTAGATGAGGTACAAAAGCGTTTAGGGAGTTATTCTCAACGATTAAGTGCGAGTGTTGGTAAAGAAAAAATAAATACCGATTTAGCGGGTGACAATGAAGCTAAACAATCAACTAGCGAAAGTGCTCGTTCACAGGTTAGAACCAGTTGGTGGCAGTTAGACGATGTTTTTTATGAATCACGTGGCGCGGCGTGGGCATTACTTCATTTTTTACAAGCAATAGAAATTGATTTCGACAGCGTGTTAAAAAATAAAAATGCTACTATTAGCTTACAACAAATAATTAGAGAATTAGAAGCAAGCCAGCAAACACTTTGGAGCCCAATGGTGTTAAATGGTGATGGCTTTGGTGTGCTTGCCAATCACTCGCTCGTGATGGCTAATTATATATCACGCGCCAATGCGGCATTAATTGATTTAAACGAACTATTAAGAAAAGGGTAATAAGAATGAAAAAAGCAATCATAGCCACAAGTTTGGCGACAATGCTTTGTGTTACAAATGTACAGGCGGACACCCTGTTAGGGCTTTATATTGGCGGGCAAGTTTGGGCAAGCCAAGCAGACGGTTCTTTTGGCGAGAGTAAATTAGATCAAGTAGCTTTTAATTTTGAAGATAAAACGCAAGGGAGCTACTTTGTCGCGCTTGAACACCCAATTCCTCTAATTCCGAATATCAAATTAACATCTACAACACTTGATACCGTGGGAGAAAGCACAATAGATAGCGACCGTAGTTTTACCTTCGGTGGAGAAACCTACAGCGGTCCAATAAATGTAGACACCACGTTAGATCTTAGCTACGTTGACTACACCTTTTATTATGAGCTATTTGATAACGACTTACTGACGTTTGACTTTGGCTTAACAGTACGAGATATTGAGACTAATTTTGGTGTTGCAGAACAAAGTGGCTCACTCAATAGTAAATTGATGGCCTCTGGCTTTTTACCCTTGCTGTATGCTAAAACGATAGTTGGCTTGCCATTTACAGGTTTTAATGTATTTGCTGAAGGTAACTATTTCTCATATGACAGTGACAGCGTACATGACTACCAAGTGGGTGTAAGTTATGCGATACTTGATAACCTTGCTGTCGACTTTGACGTTACCTTAGGTTATCGAAGTGTAAAGTTAGTATTAAATGACATCGATGGCTTATACTCAGACCTAACTTTTGACGGCGTATTTGCTGGTGCCATTATTCACTTTTAGTGATTAACAGCAGTATTTTCTACAAGTTGAGTGCTTGAACTAGCGTCAAGCACAATTCAATCTTCTTTCCATATTCCTTTTTGGAATAACAAACTTCTATCTATTCTTTTTAGTTTGATCTGTTTTTGTCTATCATTAGCCTATAAATTGTTAATGGTGAACATTCTTATGCCACAAGCACAGCTATCTTTACAGCAAAATTCAAATACAGCATCGAGCTCGCTTGATGCAAATCAACTTGTTTTATTACAACAGGCTACGTCTGGCTACTCGCCGTTACAACTTGCCTGGGCAAGTGGTTATTTAGCCGCAAAAAGTGAGTCAGGCCAGGGCGTGTCATTATCTCCGGCACCAGCCGCCGCAGCAGCTAAAACTTTAACCATTCTTTATGCTTCGCAAACGGGTAACGCGAAAGGTGTTGCCACTCAATTAGCTGAAAGTGCTAAGGCGGCAGGGATCACGGTAGTATTAAAAAATACAGCTGACTATAAACCTAAGTCATTAAAGAATGAAACGCATTTATTAATTGTTGCGAGCACTAATGGTGAAGGTGAAGCACCTGATGATGCTATTGAATTCCATGAGTTTTTACTTGGTAAAAAAGCGCCTAAATTGCCTAACTTACAATACAGTGTGTTAGCATTAGGAGATAGTAGTTATGAATTCTTCTGTCAAACAGGTAAAGATTTTGATAATCGCTTAAAAGCGCTAGGAGCAACACAAATTGCTCCTCGCTTAGATTGTGATGTTGATTATGACAGTGACTGTGAAAGCTGGACATTAAACATTGTTGAGTCATTAAAAGAAGAGCTTACCCAAACCGATACCCCTTTAGCTGCAGTAGTCGATTTACCCGTAGCGGGAGCGGCTAGCCAATACACTAAACAAAACCCATTAGTGGCTGAGTTTTCAGTAAGCCAAAAAATTACTGGCCGAGATTCTGCCAAAGATGTTCGCCATATTGAAATAGATTTAGGCGATTCTGGCTTAACCTATCAAGTCGGTGATGCTTTAGGCGTATGGTTTGAAAATGATGAAACCTTGGTTACTCAATTATTAAGCGAGCTTAACTTTTCAGGTGATGAAAAAGTTAACTTAAAAATTGCCGGTGAAAGCCAAGAATACAGCTTAAGAAACGCATTAATTAGCCAATTAGAAATCACGCAAACAGCGCCGTCTTTTATCGAATTTTGGGCGTTACAATCTAAAAATGAACAGCTGAGTGAAATTGCAAGTGATAAGAATGCAGCGCGTGAATTTGCTGGCGCTCATCAAATTATAGATGTGGTAAAAATTGCTAAGGCCGAACTCGATGCTCAAACATTTGTTGATGCGTTACGTAAAATCACGCCGCGTTTATATTCTATTGCCTCAGCACAAGCTGAAGTGGAGGAAGAAGTCCATTTAACCGTAGGTGTGGTTAGTTATGACGCTGATGGCGAAACTCGCACTGGCGGAGCTTCTGGTTTCTTATCACACCGTTTAGAGGAAGGGCAGCAAGTCAAAGTTTTTGTTGAGCATAATGATAACTTTCGTTTACCTACCTCAGACGACACACCGGTTATTATGATTGGTCCTGGCACAGGTGTTGCGCCATTTAGAGCGTTCATGCAAGAGCGTGAAGCACGTGATGCAAGTGGTGACAACTGGATGTTTTTTGGTGATCAAACCTTTACGCAAGACTTTTTATATCAGGTTGAATGGCAAAACTATTTAAAATCTGGTTTATTAACACGTATGGACGTTGCATTCTCTCGTGACCAAGCAACAAAGATATATGTACAAGACAGGTTAAAAGAACATGCGAGCGATATTTTTGAATGGTTAGAGCGTGGCGCGCACTTGTATGTTTGTGGTGATGCTAACCGTATGGCAAAAGATGTTCACCAAACGCTGGTTGAAATTATCGAAGATCAAGCCCAACTAAGCAACGAGCAAGCAGAAGATTATTTAAAATCACTTAGATCTAATAAGCGTTACCAGAAGGATGTTTACTAATGAGCAATGATTTACCAAAAGTAGAAAACCCTGTATTAATTGTTGAAGGCAAACAGACTGATAACGAGCGTTTAAAAGCAGAAAGTGATTATCTTCGCGGCACCATTACAGAAGATTTAAAAGATAGAATAACCGGCGGCTTCACAAGCGATAATTTTCAGTTGATCCGTACTCATGGCATGTATCAACAAGATGACCGTGATATTCGAGCAGAACGTCAAAAGCAAAAGCTTGAACCGTTGCATAATGTCATGCTTAGAGCTCGTTTGCCTGGCGGTATTATCAGTACTAAACAGTGGTTAGCGATTGATAAGTTTGCTGATGAGTACACTGCTTACGGCAGCATTCGCTTAACAACGCGTCAAACATTTCAGTTTCATGGTGTATTAAAACCCAATATTAAATTGATGCACCAAACACTTAATAGTGTAGGGCTTGATTCAATTGCTACCGCGGGTGATGTTAACCGTAACGTACTTTGTACGTCTAACCCCGTAGAGTCTGAGTTTCACCAAGAAGCTTATGAATGGGCAACTAAAATCAGTGAACATTTACTGCCTAAAACGCGTGCTTACGCTGAAGTTTGGCTAGATGAAGAGCGTGTTGAAACGACTGAAGATGAAGTAATTGAGCCAATTTTAGGCAGCAACTACTTACCACGTAAATTTAAAACAACTGTTGTTATCCCACCGCATAATGATATTGATGTGCATGGTAATGACTTAAACTTTGTTGCTATTCATGAGGGCGGAAAGTTAACTGGTTTTAACGTACTCGTTGGCGGTGGTTTAGCCATGACTCATGGCGATACGGCAACTTACCCTCGCTGTGCAGATGATTTTGGTTATATCGATAAAGAGCACACCTTAGCTATCGCTGCTGCGGTAGTAAGTACACAGCGTGATTGGGGTAACCGTGTCAACCGTAAAAATGCGAAAACGAAATACACATTAGATCGTGTTGGCGCTGAAACGTTTAGGGCCGAAGTAGAACGCCGTGCGGGTGTTAAATTTGCTGACTCACGTCCTTACAAGTTTACCCACCGTGGTGATAGTTTTGGTTGGGTTAATGGCATTGACGGTAAACAGCACCTAACTTTATTTATTGAAAATGGTCGTATTTTAGATTTTGATGATGCTGCTACAGGTAATAGAGCATTAAAAACGGGAATGCGTGAAATTGCTAAGATACACAAAGGTGATTTTCGTATAACGGCAAACCAAAACTTAATTGTTGCCGGCGTTGCTCCAGAAGATAAAGCGGCTATTGAAAAACTAGCACGCGATCACGGGTTAATTAATGATGGTGTGAGTAACCAGCGCAAAAGCTCTATGGCGTGTGTTGCGTTTCCAACGTGCCCATTAGCGATGGCAGAAGCTGAGCGTTACCTCCCCGGTTTGGTTGATGATGTTGAAGCTATCCTTGAAAAAAATGGCTTAAAAGACGAAAGCATTATCTTACGGGTAACAGGTTGCCCTAATGGTTGTGGTCGAGCTATGTTGGCAGAAATTGGCCTTGTTGGTAAAGGTCCAGGTAAATACAATATGTATTTAGGGAGTGACTTAGCCGGATCTCGTGTGCCCAAGCTTTACAAAGAAAACGTGGATGAAGCAACGATACTAAGTGAAATTGATGCACTGAGTGCACGTTGGGTGGCAGAGCGCAACGAAAATGAAGCTTTTGGTGATTTTGTTATTCGTGCAGGTATTGTTGAGCAGGTGATTGTAAGCTTTAGAGATTTTCATCATGCTTAATGCTGTAACAAATAATGCAAAGGTTGCCACAAGTAGTGATACGGCTAATCGTGCTATTGAGCTTACTTTTCCGAGTGGCTCGTTAGATGAATGGAACCAACAACTTGAAAAGCAAACAGCACAAGCGCGCACTGAGTGGGCAATGGAAAACTTGCCGAGCGAATTTGTTTTGTCTTCTAGCTTTGGTGTTCAATCTGCGGTAATGCTGCACTTGTTAACACAAATTGATAACAATATTCCTGTCCTGCTTACAGATACTGGGCATTTATTCCCAGAAACCTATCAATTTATTGAGCAGTTAACAGAGCGCTTAAACTTAAATTTAAAAGTGTATCAGGCGAAAGAAAGCACTGCATGGCAACTAGCAAAATATGGTGAAGAATGGGCAGCAGGTGATGAAGCATTAAAAGCCTATAACCGTCGTAATAAAGTAGAGCCGTTAGAGCGTGGTTTATCCGAGCTTAATGCCCAAACTTGGTTCTCAGGCGTTCGACGTCAGCAGTCTGCTCATCGTGAAAGCTTAGGAGTTGTGAGTACATTACGAGGGCGCTACAAGGTGCATCCAATTATTGATTGGACTAACAAAGACGTACACCAGTACCTAACAAAACATAACTTGCCTTACCATCCATTGTGGGATGAAGGTTATGTATCTGTGGGGGATGTACATAGCACTAAGCCATTAACGCTAGGGATGGATGAAAGCGAAACACGCTTTGGCGGTGGCCAACGTGAATGTGGCTTACACACTGATGGTGATGGCATTTAAAGCAGCGGTGTGGTTAGCGGTGTGGCTAGAAACCAACCAATAACGACAGCAAGCGAAGGCAGATAATAGTCAAGATATGACGCCTTCGTTGTGCTTATTTTACGGGGGGGGGGTAAGCTCACCCCTTATAAATTATAGTCAACCTATTCTCCGTTATTTACATCAAAATGGTACGCTAGCTTTTTTTGTAATGTTGCCAAGAAAGCTTCGTTGGGCTTATCATTAATTAAATTTGCTAATTCAGTACCAATTGGCGTGAACTTATAAAACTGTAATGCAATATTATTTTTTTTACTGATCAGCTTTAATGCAGCGCCATTATATGAAAAATGAAGTGCTTCACCCTTTGCCATCATACTTGATTCACTTTGTTGTTTAAAAATTAGGTGATTGTCAGCAAGTGCTAATATATCGGCATAATTCAAGCCAAAATGACTTAAATTAATATACTGTTGGTTGCCTTGGCTAAAAAAATTGAATAGGTTTGGCTTTTGGTAGGAGCCGGAAAGTACGCGAATATTTCTTTTACTGTGATCTTTTACCGCTAAAGCGCATGCTTTTGCAAATAACTTAGCGTCAACAATACTCATCTCACGAAACACTTTTAATGCTTTAAGTGAATATAACCCCGGACGGGCTAATTCCCCGGCTAATATTTTGGCCCACAAGTCTTGCATAATACTATTACTAATATTTTCAGCCAAGTTTATATAACTATTAAACCAGTCTAAGTCAGTTCTCTTATCAATTGACTTATCGGAACAAAAAGCAAAGGTTTTCTCCATTATCTCTTCTATGTTTTCTTGCTTACGAAGGTGTGTTAATCTTTCTCGCTTTTTACTCCGCTCCTCCAGTGGCATTTGCTTTTCTTTGGGTAATAAAGGCGCCTCAAGACCAAATTGCTGACTTATTTTAAAGAATTGGTTTTGCGCGGTTGATTCACCGCTCTTTTTATTGAGCTCATCACTTTCCGTGGGAAGGGCAGTATTATTGTCATTAGCGTGTTCAATAACAACGGCTGGTTTATCTGATTTCAATTGAATACTCCATATTAATAAACCCCCTAATGATATGCTTGCTCTGCAATGAATCTTAGTAAGATAAAACGAAACAGCACACACCATCTATTGCCATATAACTATTATTTATTGTATGGATTTATTAACGTTTGTCAAAGCGACATTTATTAGGTATATATAAATATAGTTTATTATCTGTCGGTATATAAATTATAAAGTAAAGCGAAAAAAATGAAAAAGTATGCAGCAAAAAAGTAGTAATACGCTATAGTTCGGTTATAGTTAGGAGTAGTCCGTTATAATTAAAGAAAGTATTGAGTCAATACGAGCTAGTTGATCAATTTTCTAATTTAATTAGTTATAAACTAATTACTTGAGGGTAGTATGCAGGTTTCAGGAAATCCAGAAAATGACTTTCTTTTTATCGATGACAGTGATGAAGAAGAAACTTTAGACGAGACAAAAAAAGTCTGGCAAGTTCTGATTGTCGACGATGATCCTGAAATACACTCAGTTACTCAATTAGCACTATCTGATTTAGTCGTTCTTGGTCGTCGCTTGGAATATTTTCATGCCTATTCTGGCAATGAAGCTTGTCAAGTGATTGAAAAAAACCCTGATATAGTATTAGTTTTGCTTGACGTTGTTATGGAAACGGATAATGCGGGGTTAACGGTTGTTAAACATATCCGTGAGGTGTTAAACCGACAGGACATACGTATTGTTTTAAGAACAGGCCAGCCTGGGTATGCACCAGAAGAAAGTGTCATCAAAGAATATGACATTAATGACTACAAAACAAAAACAGAGTTAACACGCCGAAAGCTTGTAACAACCGTTTATGCAGCTATTCGCTCTTATCAACAAATTGCCACCGTTACCGAAAGCCGACAAGGTTTAGAGAAAATTGTTTCAGGCTCTTCGAGTCTTTTTGAGCTCCACTCTATAGCTGCGTACGCTAAAGGCACTTTAAAGCAATTATCACAACTGTTAAATCAAGACATTGAAGGCTTGTTCTGTGGTAGGGGGCAAGGAATAATTGATAACGTTGACGACTTAAGTCTTTACGTTATTGCTCAGCAAGGTTTTTCATCATTGCTGCCTAAGCAAAAATTAGTGATGTTAAAAGATGAGCAAGTCAGCCAGTCTATTAATACCTGTTTTACTCAAAAACAACATTTATACTTTGCTGACTCAGTTTATTTATACATTGCTAGAAACACCTCACGTGCTGTTGTCTATCTTGCTTTATCCGAGCCTTTACAGGATCTTCAAAAACAACTGTTAGAAGTGTTTATAACAGGCATTGGTATTGGTT
This sequence comes from Colwellia sp. F1, assembly GCF_056238625.1. Classification (NCBI taxonomy): domain Bacteria; kingdom Pseudomonadati; phylum Pseudomonadota; class Gammaproteobacteria; order Alteromonadales; family Colwelliaceae; genus Colwellia; species Colwellia sp. F1. Next base: position 181,178 of record NZ_JBWDLI010000002.1, on the reverse strand, counting down.
ATGAAAATGTATACTTGTTTCATAAGCTCAATAATGCAGCTTATAAAGATTGGTTAACAAATTTACCTAATCGTTTAGAGTTTGTGCGCATGCTTGACACTTTTACGCGCAGTGGCCTTGATAATGAAGTGGCTGCTTTAATTGATTTAAATCACTTTAGTGATGTGAATGACGCATTAGGGCAAGATATCGGTAATCAGTTACTGATTGCGGTTGCTCAACGATTACAAGACATAAGCTGTGGCTGTACAGTTGCGCGTGTTGGCGCAGATGTTTTTGGTATTATTGGCACAAGTACCTGTTTAACACCTGAAATACTGCTGGCTTTATTTGAACAGCCCTTTACAGCTGGGGAGCAAAAAATCCCTATGAATGCTTGTTTTGGCTTTTGCAGCAAAGCGCATGCGAGTAGTAGCGGCGTAAAAGTATTAAACCAAATTAATATTGCTTTGAATCTAGCCAAGAAAAAGCGAGAAACCCATTACGCTTATTATAACCCAGAGTTAGCAGACGAAACGCAATGGCGTTTAAATATGATAAGGCAGTTGCGTAGTGATTTTGCTGAAAACCGTCTAGAGCTATGGTATCAACCGCAATTGAACCTTACTACGGGTAAAGTCATTGGGGCCGAGGCGCTCTTACGCTGGCGCACGAGAGATGGTAATTTTATTTCTCCTGCGGTATTTATTCCATTGGCAGAATATTCAGGTTTAATTGTAGGAATTGGCGAGTGGGTTATTAATAAAGCTTGCGCAGAAATTAAACGACTAGAACAAACATTATTTGATGATATTACCATATCCGTGAATGTATCAATACCTCAGTTTAGGTGTGGCAACTTCGTTGACACCGTACTTAATTCGACAAAAGCACACAAAATACTACCGAGTAAATTAGAATTAGAAATTACTGAAAATATTCTAATGGATGACCCCCAAGCGGTCATCGATGCTTTGGTTAGCTTGAAGAGTCAAGGGATCAGTATTGCGCTTGATGACTTTGGCACTGGCTTTTCGTCAATGAGTTATTTACAGAAGCTTCCCCTTGACCGCCTAAAAGTAGATCGATCATTTATTAATGGCATTGCGCAAAAGGGACAATCTATTATTGCGGAAACCATTATTAACTTAGGCAAAAAAATGAAGCTAAAAGTTATTGCCGAAGGTATTGAGGAAGTTGAACAGCAAGACCGATTACTTGAGTTAGGTTGCGATGAAGTACAAGGTTTTTATTATGCTAAACCTATGCCCTCTGATGATTTCTTAGCATTCCTCCAAAATCAGTCATAATAACCAATTGAGCGCTTTATTTATCTTGGCTAAAGTATAATAAAGGTCTTGAGAGCAAGTTGTAACGAACACACCTATTCTAGGGGTATTTGCTTTGCTATACCTAATTTATTATCTCCATCTTAGCAAGCCCTTATCTCCTTTATATGTGAGCTCACTATTAAGCTGCGTTACAGAGCAAAGCTTGTAACAATATACCCGTGAAAAAATGATATAAATACGCCGCACTTCAACAATGCAGGTGAGCTTTGCTATGGGCAAATATAATAATATTTTTATAAGTAAGTAAACGATGAGCGTTTTGTACATAAAACAGTACTGACTGCGTGCTTCCTTGTATAGGCAGATATTATTTATAACTTAACTTTAAGCCGTTATTCACCTTAACTGTAAGATAATTAATACAAGTGATTAAAACAAGTGTTTAAATAAATTTGCTATTCATTTCCTTTCAAGGCACACTCAGTCAGCTATTATTAGTTGACTTTACATTTTTAGCACGGCATGACTCATTAACGCAGTCACTAGTTAAGTGAAAAAACCAAGTTAAAAACAAAGTTACATACCAATAATCATCAAAACATCAACACCACTTTTAGGTGAAGGAGATCACGTATGATATATCAAGGCAAAAGCCTTTCTGCTCAATTACTCGAAGACGGCATTGTAGAGCTTAAGTTCGACGCTCAAGGCTCAGTGAACAAGTTTGACCAAGCAACCTTTGAAGAATATAAAGCAGTAATCGCTGCAATTAATCAATGCAATGAAGCGAAAGGCGTTATGGTTACCTCAGGCAAATCAACATTTATTGTTGGCGCTGACATTACTGAATTTTTAGGGTCATTTAAACAACCAGAAGACCAATTAGTCTCTTGGGCTAAGGGGGCAACGGATGTTTTTGATTCATTTGAAGATATTCAATTACCCACTCTTGCGGCAATAAACGGTGTGGCATTAGGCGGTGGTTGTGAAATGACCTTGGTATGTGATTACCGTGTTGCCGATACTAATGCGAGTGTTGGCTTACCTGAAGTGAAATTAGGCTTAATGCCTGGTTTTGGTGGTACAGTAAGGTTACCGCGTATTATTGGTTTTGATAACGCAGCGACGTGGATGTCAACAGGCAAAACCTTTAAACCTGCTGCAGCACAAGCGCAAGGGCTTATAGATGCGGTGGTTGCCCCTGAAAACTTACGTTCAGCAGCGATCAGTATGCTGAAATTGGCAATTGACGGAACACTCGATTGGCGCGCAAAACGCCAACCTAAATTAGCGCCATTAACCTTATCTCAAACAGAATTAATCATGTCGTCGACTACCTGTACGGGTATGATAGCGGCAAAAGCAGGCAAACATTACCCTGCACCTATGGTAATGATCAAAACGTTAACTGCAGCAGCAGGTTTAGATCGTGCTGGCGCAATGGCGGCAGAAAACGCGGGTTTTGCTAAATTGGCAAAAACTGACGAGGCTACAGCCCAAATAGGTTTGTTTATGGCAGACCAAGTGATTAAAGGCAAAGCGAAGCAGGCGGCTAAACAAGCAACTAAAACAGTCAATAAAGCAGCAGTGTTAGGTGCTGGTATTATGGGCGGTGGTATCGCTTATCAGTCTGCTTATAAAGGCACGCCGATCATTATGAAAGATATTAATGATCAAGCATTAGACTTAGGCTTAAAAACAGCAACAGGTATTTTAACTAAACAAGTTGAACGTGGTCGTATGAATGCTAAACAAATGGCAGGCGTACTTAATAATATTACTCCATCATTGAGTTATGACAGCGTTAAAGGTGTCGATATTGTTGTTGAAGCTGTAGTCGAAAACCCTAAAGTTAAAGGGGTAGTGTTAGCAGAAGTTGAAGGGGTGATCAATGAAGAAGCAATTTTAACTTCTAACACATCAACTATCTCTATTGATTTATTAGCACAAAGCGTAAAACGGCCAGAAAATTTTTGTGGTATGCACTTTTTTAACCCAGTGAATAAAATGCCATTAGTAGAAGTTATTCGTGGTAAAGACACCTCAGACGATACTGTGGCAGCGGTTGTTGCTTATGCGGCAAAAATGGGTAAATCACCTATTGTTGTTAATGATTGTCCTGGTTTTTATGTTAACCGTGTTTTATTTCCATATTTTGCCGGCTTTAGTCAATTGGTACTTGAAGGCGCAGACTTTACCACGATTGATAAAGTGATGGAAAAACAATTTGGCTGGCCAATGGGGCCTGCTTATTTACTTGATGTGGTTGGTGTTGATACAGCAGATCATTGTACAGGCGTAATGTCAGCTGGCTTCCCAACTCGCATGAAAAAAATTGCCAATGATCCAGTAAGTACTTTGTATGCTAATGAACGTTTTGGCCAGAAAAATGGTAAGGGCTTTTATGATCATATGAAAGATAAACGTGGTCGTCCGATGAAAGTACCAGCACCCGTTGCTTATGAATTATTAGGACAACATTGTGCTGATAAAAAAGAGTTTAGCAGTGAAGAAATCATTGCACGTTTAATGATTCCAATGGTGAATGAAGTGATACGCTGTTTAGAAGAAGGCGTTGTTGATACCGCTGCTGAAGCTGATATGGGCTTAATTTACGGGGTTGGTTTCCCACCATTTAGAGGTGGCGCAATTCGTTATTTAGAAACATTAGGTTTAGATAACTTTATTGCCATGGCTGACAAGTATGCGCACTTAGGCGAAATATACCAAGTAACCGATGGCTTACGTGCTATGGCAAAATCAGGTAAATCATATTTCACAACAGACGTTAAAACCAACGCTTAACCCAAGGAGAATAAAATGAACGAAGTTGTAATAGTAGACTGCATACGAACTCCCATGGGCCGCTCAAAGGCGGGTGTTTTTCGTAATGTACGTGCTGAAACCTTGTCAGCACATTTGATGACAGAAATTTTAAAACGTAATCCAGCCTTAAACCCAGAAGAAATTGAAGATGTTATTTGGGGTTGTGTCAAACAAACGAAAGAGCAGGGCTTTAATATTGCCCGAAATGCGTCGTTACTTGCCGGTTTACCTAAATCAATTGGTGGCGTTACTATCAACCGCTTATGTGGTTCGTCAATGGAAGCATTACACCAAGCGAGTACTAGTATTATGTGTGGCCAAGGTGATGTGTTTTTGATAGGTGGCGTTGAGCACATGGGGCATGTCCCGATGATGTACGATGTTGATTTTGACCCTGCCTTGAATAAGCATATCGCTTTAGCTTCTGGCAATATGGGCTTAACGGCTGAGTTACTTGGTAAACAGCACGGTATTACCCGAGAAATGCAAGATGCATTTGGCGCACGCTCACATCAAAAAGCACATGAAGCAACCCTTGCGGGTCGTTGGAGCAATGAAATTGTGGCTACACAAGGCCATGACGCTAACGGTGCGCTAACAGTGGTGGAACACGATGAAGTTATTCGCCCAGAAACCACGGCAGAAAGCTTATCTGCGTTACGTCCTGTGTTCGATCCAGTCAACGGTACAGTAACGGCAGGTACTTCTTCTGCGCTTTCTGACGGTGCATCAGCAATGTTAGTTATGTCAGCAGCTAAAGCCAAAGCGTTGGGTTTAACCCCCCGGGTTAAAATACGCGGTATGGGCGTGGCGGGTTGTGACCCTGCTACTATGGGATATGGGCCTGTACCTGCAACGAATAAAGCGTTAAAACGTGCAGGTTTATCCATTGAAGATATTGAGTTATTTGAATTTAATGAAGCCTTTGCTGCCCAAGCACTTTCATGTGTTAGGGCATTAAAAGTTGAAGATAGAATGGATCAAATTAACTTAAATGGTGGTGCTATTGCCCTAGGTCACCCATTAGGTTGTTCCGGCTCTCGTATTTCAGGAACGCTAATTAACTTAATGGAAGGTCAAGATGTTAACTTAGGTTTAGCCACCATGTGTATTGGGTTAGGCCAAGGGATAGCAACAGTCTTCGAGCGAGCTTAATCTTTTTGCTGAAAATCTTTATTAACATCGTTGAAAGTACTCACAAATTCTTCGGGAAATAATTTGAACATCCGAAGGATGGCCTGAAAGGCGTAGTATAGGATGTACGGAGTATTGACTAAAGTCAACTCCGTGCATTCGTCTTGTTAGTAAAGTTTTCATCGGCAGGGTAGCTCCCTTTTACTTAATATTAAAAAGAAAAAACCAGCAATCTGCTGGTTTTTTTCTTTGACACGTTAATAACGAGAAACGGGTTGTGGCCAAACTACGTACGTTTGTTAAAAGTAACGAGTTAACTTATTTTTTTAAGTAGGGTAAATTTTTTCTTACCGCGTTGAATAATCCAAAAACGATCAAATAATGGAAAGCCTAATTGCATGTTATCTTCAGTGATTAGCTCGCCATTGACTTTAATCGCCTTATTGTGAACTAACTCTCTTGCAATGCGTTTTGAGCTTGCTAATTTTGATGCGATTAACACTTCAATTAAATCAACAGTCTGCCCTACAGTGGTAACCCTTAAGCCATCAAGCTCAAGTTGAGTCAGTTCAGATAAGGTTAATTGTTGCACCGCACCACTAAAAAGTGATTGGCTAATACGTTTAGCGCTGGTTAACTTTTCCTCGCCGTGGACGAAAAGTGTTAATTTTTCAGCCAATATTCTTTGTGCTTGGGGTTTCCCTTTACTTTTCAGATCAGCCAACTCAATGCTTTTTATTTCGCTGTTTGATAAAAAAGTATAAAAACGTAGAAAGTTGTAAACATCGCTGTCATCGGTGTTTAACCAGAATTGATAAAAACTATAGGGGGAGGTTTTATCAGGATCAAGCCAAATAGCGCCATTCTCTGTTTTCCCAAACTTGGTTCCATCAGATTTAGTTATCAGCGGTAGTGTTAAACCGTATACAGTTGTCTTGTTTAAACGACGCGTTAAGTCTATACCACTGACAATATTGCCCCATTGGTCATTGCCACCAATTTGCAAACGACAACCTAACTTTTTATTTAGCCTTGCAAAGTCGTACGACTGTAATAATGAATAACTAAACTCAGTAAACGAAAGTCCTTGTTCGGGACGTTGTAATCGTTGTTTCACTGACTCCTTATTGATCATCGCATTGATTGAAAAGTGCTTGCCTACATCGCGAAAAAAATCAAGTATCGAAAGAGAGTTGATCCAATCTGCATTATTTTTAATGCTGAGTGGCTTGGTTAAGTGAGGGGTCATGATCGCTTGTATTTGTGATGATAATGAATTAACCCATGTGGTTACTGTGTCTGCAGAGTTTAATGATCTTTCTGTGGCTTTAAAGCTTGGATCACCAATTAACCCCGTTGCACCCCCAATTAATGCGATACTTTTATGGCCCGCATCTTGAAATCTTTTTAACATTATCAGTGGCACAAGATGACCAATATGTAAACTGCCAGCCGTTGGGTCAAAACCACAGTAGACGATTTGTGGTGTATTTAATAAAGAGCGAACTGCTTCTTGATGGCTGATTTGAGCAATTAAACCGCGTTCGGTAATATCGGCAATAAGCTGGTTATTCATTATTTTTCTCTAGTAATTGGTGAGTAGAGGTAAATAGTAATGAAGGTTTAACGATTGGGCGATATCCCTAAAGGGATATAAGCGTAAATTAATACACTATAACAGGAGGAAATTAATGACTGGCAATTAGATGGTTTAAGAAAAGTTGAAATAATGCACTTAATGAAGACACATTAAGTTGAGCGTAAATACGTTTTCGGTGATTTTTAACGGTACCAACACTGATATTAAAATGCGAGGCAATATCAATAGAGTCGAACCCCTGGACTAATAGTACAGTGATTTCTTTTTCCCTTACCGTGAGTATATCTTCAGCAAAGGTAGTTAGCGCCTGCTCAACCATATCTCCTATATTGCTTTGTTTTGCGTTGGCTAAAAGAAACATATCTTGTGACCAATGTTGTTGGCACAGTGCTTGTATAAGCGTATAGCGGCTTGTTAAGGCGTATTCCTGTTCTTGCGTAAATTTTTTATTGGCTTGCGTGCAGCCTAAATAAATAACAACCCAACGGCTTTCATCAAGACGGATAGTTACTCCTAATTCATCTTGCCAGTTTGTTTCATTGTAAAATTGCTGTTGATATTTTTTATATTCTTGAGTGCCTTCACTTATATTTTTTAGGCTACTCACTCCTTCAATGCCCTGTCGGGTTAGAGCAAGGTAAAAAGGATCATAAAGAAATGAATTCATTAAATAGCGTTGAAAAAGTAATTGTCGGCGAGTCTTAATCGAGTCATACAGATAAATAGGGTGTTTGTTTTTTCTGTACCCTAAGATAACAAGGCAGTCAAAATCAAGGAGTGTTTCTATCAATGCCACTAACTTTTGTGCAAAGTTAATAGTATTGAGTGATGCGATACACTCTGCAATGAGTTGATACTCTTCATTTTTTAAATTTTTCATTGTCGTCTAGCGTCTTAGTGAATGTTAATGAAGGGTGATTAACGCTATGTTGGGTAATATTAAAAAGGGATATAATTAATATATTACACGCGAGTAACGTAACTGCTAGGGGTACAACGCCAGTTAAAATAAAGGAAGAGAGTTAGTTAAAATGATAGCAAACTGGCTTAGCTACCTTGCTCTGATTCATCTTAAGCAAGGCCTACTTTTTTATTGGTAAAATAGCATATAAAAAAGTAGGCTTATTGTTTGTGCTTACATTAAGCAAAAACAGCTTCTAATGGTGGTATTACCTGTTTTTTACGGCTTAATACGCCATCAAGCCATACTTTGTTGTCAGTGCTTGCTTTACCAAAAGCATCTAAGGCTAAATTATCATGGTCAGTGGCAACAAGTAACTCAGAGCCTTCTTTCATAATATCCGTCAGTAACAAAAGCACGGTGTGGCGTTTACCCTCAACTTTAAGTTTGGCAATTTCTGTGATTAAATCAGCTTTTAGTTCATCAAAAATAGCTAGATCAATCACTTCTAACTGGCCAACGCCAACAAGGTTGCCGTTCATATTAAAATCTTTAAAGTCTTGTAGCACTAGGTCTCTAACGGGGGTGTCTGCAACGGCTGATTTTACTCTAAACATCTCCATACCCAGTTCAATGGGGTTATCAATGCCGGCAATTTCAGCTAACGCTTCAACACACTTTTTATCGGCGGTTGTGCAGGTAGGAGATTTAAAAATAATTGTATCGCTTAAAATTGCGCACATCATGATGGCGGCAATATTTTTAGGAATGTCGATATCATGAAAATCATACATCATTTTAATGATTGTATTTGTACAGCCTACAGGCCTCACCCAAATTTCTAGAGGAGTAGAGGTGGTAATATCACCGAGTTTGTGGTGATCAATAATTCCTAATATCGTCGCTTCATCAATATCATCAGGACCTTGGGTTCGTTCAGAGTGGTCAACAATATAAAGACTTTCACCAGCATAACTTAATTTTAATTCTGGTTGTTCAAAACCAAATTTATCTAAAATAAATAAAGTTTCAGGGTTCAGTTCACCTAAACGGGCAGGAACGGTTTCTTCACCTAAAGCCGTTTTTAAGTACGATAGGGCAATAGCGGAACAAATAGAGTCTGAGTCAGGAATTTTGTGACCAACAGCATAGTTTGGCATGAATAATCTCGAGCATAAAATAAGATGGGCGACATTTTATCAAGAAAAATGTGACTAGGATAGAGTTGAACGCTTTTTTGTCACAAAGTTTGGCGCAGTTGATAAGTAACGTACGCCATCAAGAGAACGCTTGTGCAACGAGCACCTAGCTTGAATAAATTGTTCAATGCTCGTTGAGTTTCACCTTTCAAGGTGGCAGAGTGTTTATTGTTTTATTTATAGTAACGTAAACAGGCTTCTACTTCATTTTTAGAGCCCATAATCACTTCAACGCGCTGATGAATGCTGGTTGGCTCTATATCCATAATACGTTCTTTACTTGTTACTGCTAAACCACCTGCTTGCTCAAGTAAAAATGCCATTGGGTTGGCTTCATACATTAAACGTAATTTATTAGGTTGTTCAGCATTTTTGTTGTCGGTAGGGTAAGTGAAAATACCACCACGACATAATACACGGTGAATATCGCCTACCATGGCAGCAATCCAGCGCATATTAAAGTTTTTACCGCGTGGGCCAGTATCACCAGCAATTAAGTCATTGATGTAGTTTTGCATTGGCGTTTGCCAAAACCGTTGGTTTGACATGTTAATTGCAAATTCTTGTGTGTCGGCAGGTACTTGAACATTACGCTGAACTAAAAGATAACCACCGTGTGTTCTATCGAGTACATAAAAGTGTGTGCCGCTACCCGTGGTCATTACGAGCATGGTCGCTGGGCCATATAAAACATAACCGGCACAAACTTGTTTATTACCTGATTGTTTGAACATATCAGGATCACCCGCATCCATGTGCTTAGGTGCTTCATGAATAGAGAAAATGGTCCCTATCAGCGAGTTAATGTCAATGTTGGAGCTACCGTCTAATGGGTCAAACGAAACAATATAATTTCCTGCAGGGTTGCCTGCGACAGACGTATCTTCTTCTTCAGACGAAATGGCTTTAACAAAGCCTGATTCAAGTAAAATATCTTTAAATAATTCATTGGCTACCACATCAAGTTTTTTTTGTACTTCACCTTGAATATTTTCATCTAATGTTGAGCCCATTAAGCCACTTAAGTGAGCTTGGCTAACACGAAATGAAATTTCTTTCGTTGCTGCTAGAACAGTTTTTATGAGAGAAATAAGATCTAAAGGAACATTGTCTTGGCGTAGAGAAGGTGCGAGTCTTTGCATAGTATTACCTAATAACGTTAAAGTTTATATTTTATAAGTAAACACACTGTTTATTTATTATTGTTAGTTTACTTAAAACTAATAGTTTACTACTGACTATTAATGAGGGGGCGTCTTGTTAATAGCTGTGTATGGTTTGAAAAAGTAATCTTTATGGTTTTTTATGTTACTTTCACTTTTATTATAACAAGTTTCACTTTGCTTTCTAAAGCCTAAACTGTTTTATTACTCCTAATTACTTGTTTATGATAATATCAGTATTAACTTTTCTCAGGGGCTTTAAATGGAAAAACCGTGAAAATGTTGTTGTTTTAGTAAGCACTACCAAGTTTCCCAGTAAAACAAAGCTGAGCCCAATCACGGTGTAGCCACTCCAAATAAAACCTTCTACCACGGTTGATATTAACACCGCAATCGCAGGAAAAATAATATTAGCGTATGAAGTTTTGTGTGGGCCGATACGCGTCATTAAACTCAAATAACAACCAAAAGCGATAACAGAGCCAAATAGTGACAAATAAAGTAGCGAGGTTAAATAAGCAGGCTCAAATGAAAAGGTAAATTGTTTGCCCTGAATTATAACAGCTAAACTGGTAAAAATTGCACCATATAACATACCCCAAGCATTCGCTTGCACAATAGGTACCTTATTCTTTTGGTTTTTAATGGATAACATATTGCCAAGTGAAGCGGAGAAAGTGCCGACTAAACATAAGGCTAAACCTAATAAGGTTGTCATACCTAAATTAATATCAGTTAACTGTGGCCAAAAGAGTGTCATTATACCAAATAAACCCAAAGAGCCGCCTAAGTAGACTTGTTTAGTGATTTTGGTATTAAAAAATACCCTAGCATTAACAATGTTCATTAACATTAAAGTAGAAAAGGCAATGCAAGCAAGGGCTGAGTTAATATGTTGCTGGGCGCTATACAGTAGTAGATAATTTAAACCAAATAAACAAATGCCAAAAGCAGCAAACAAGCCATGTTGCTTTAACGAAAAGCGCATCGGTAGGTGTTTTATTTTAGCAAAAGAAAATAAAATTAAGGCAGAAAGTGCAAACCTATAGCTTACCGATGCTTCTGGTGTAACATCACCTAATTGGTAATTAATGGCAATCCAGGTAGAGCCCCAAATAAGGACAGTGAGCAGGTAGAGTAAGCTATTATTCATTTTTTGGTGTCTTTTTGGGGTTGATAGTCATAATGAACAAAGTAAAGGTAGTAATACAAGTGTATTTTGTTGTTAGGACTACAGCAGATTATTAATGACAGTGTAACGTTTTTTTGTTTTAATAACATATACAGAATAGCGAAAATGGAACCTATACAGTTTGAGCGTTTAGCACTTAATCCCTAGTCCTATTATCTAGAACACCGTAAAGAGAGTAGCATGCGATTACTGAATAGAGCCTCATCCGCCTTTTTATATCAACAAGTCATCGACTTTATTGGTTATCAACAAAAAAGTGGGGCGTTAGCACCGGGTGATAAGTTACCAAGTTTACGAAAACTCAGCCGCCAATTTGAAATAAGCATACCAACGGTAAAGCAAGCTTATATTGAGTTAGAGCGTCAAGGGCGCGTTTGCGCTAGGCCACAATCTGGTTATTATTTAACTGCAGCGCAAGCGCGTACATTAAAACCCATGCCAACAAAATGGGCTCATTGCGAACCCGTCACTGTACTGTGTCGTAATATGATCGAACAAGTCCATGCGGCATTACATATGCCTGACACCATCGCACTAGGGATTTCAAACCCAGTACAGGCTAACCCGCCAGACAAAACCTTGGCAAGGTTAATGCGCTCAGTTTTATCAAAAGTGGCTGAAAAAGCCGTGAGTTATGGCCCAGTAACGGGGGATGCTAAATTGCGCATGCAGCTTGCTTTTCGGTATCAAGAACAAGGCGTAGCGATTAATTCAGATGACGTTGTCATGACTAATGGTGCGCAGGAAGCCTTATCTATTGCCCTGCAATGTGTCGCGCAAAGAGGTGATGTGATTGCTATAGAGTCGCCCTGTTTTTTTGGTATTATTGAATTAATAGAAACATTAGGCATGCAGGCATTAGAAGTATACACCTGCACGGAAGACGGTGTTTGTTTAGACGAATTGACTAAAGCCATAAGCTTACACCCTATTAAAGCTTGTGTGTTCTCTACGGCAATAAATAACCCTTTAGGCTCAATGAAAACAGATAAACAGCGACAGGCTATGATCAATTTACTTGAGCAACATAACATCCCCTTAATTGAAGATGAAGTATACAGTGAACTGTATTTTACCGAGCAAAAGCCAAAGCCTGCACAACTGTATTCAGAAAAAAATTTGGTGATAACCTGTTCATCATTTTCTAAAACTGCTGCCCCTGGGTACAGAACCGGTTGGTTGTTACCTGGTAAGTATGAAGCGCAAGCTAAGCGGATTAAACGAGCGCAGTCATGTTCAACGCCGATGTTGCAGCAGTGGACACTTAATGAGTATATACAAAGTGGTGACTACGATCGCCACTTATGTGTATTGCGGAAAAAGTTAATTTACAACTGTGAACGTATGCGAGCATTAATTGCTGAACACTTTCCAAGTGAAGTTTGTATTTCTAAACCACAGGGCGGCAGTGTGCTCTGGGTTCGGTGTCAGTCACATGTGAGTACCAGTGACTTTTTTCAACAAGCACTGGAACAGGGCGTGAGCTTTGCACCAGGCATCATATTTTCTCCTTCAGGAAAGTATACCAACTATATGCGTATTAGCTTTGGCGTGCAATGGAATAGCCAAGTAGAAGATGCAGTAAAAACATTAGGGAAGCTTGTGTTTGAACATTCCTATAAGCAAAATAAATAAAAACAGTACAACCAAGCCACGCCATAAAGCTCGTCAATGAGCACAGCCGAAAAAACAGCAAAAGAGTCTGCTATGATGAAACCAGAAAAAGCAAAACACGTATCGCTTAAATTGCTCTTACCGCTGTTAGCATCGTTAATGGCATTGTCGCCCTTAGCGATTGATATGTATTTACCCGCCATGCCTGTTTTAGCCGAACATTTAGGCACCGACATGCCTATGATACAAAATTCATTGAGTATTTACTTGTTAGGTTATGCGTTAGGTTTAATTTTATTTGGCCCCATGGCCGATAAAAGCTCGCGTAGAAAAATGGTGCTATTCGGTGTAAGTGGCTTTTTAGCGGCAAGTTTATTATTACCCTTTGTCACCACTATAGAGCAGTTTTTAACACTACGTTTTCTGCAAGCTTTTATCAGTAGTGCAGGCACTGTTGTGGTACCAGGCGCAATTCGTGAGTACTATCAAAAAGATACAGCCAAAGGATTGTCGTATGTTTCAATGATTATGATGGTAGCCCCCATGATAGCGCCAAGTATTGGTAGTGCGTTATTAATCTCCCACAGTTGGCAGTTAATCTTTTATGTTTTAGCTGCTTATAGCTTCATTGTACTACTATTAGTTGTATTGTACTTACCTGATGCCGTGCGTGATAAGCATCGAGAAAATAACCCAAAAGCTGATAAGGCCATTAACTTTTTAGGCCGTTATAAAATTGTCTTCGCTAACCGTGAAGCTCGGCTTGATATAGCGAGTTCAATGATGATTTCATTGGCCTTTTTTTCCTATATTACCGCTATCCCCTTTGTCTATTTAACCGTGTATAAAGTGTCAGAGTTTGGTTTTAGTGTGTTATTTGGCATTAATGTGGTTGGTTTAATGACAGCGCACCTTATTAATACACGCTTAGTTAGCCGAAAAGGTTCAAGAAAAATGCTGTGGTATGGGCTAACAGCTGCTTTACTTGCTTCATCCGCCTTGGTGGCTGTAAATGTATTAGCAATGCCAGTTGTTTATACCGTGTTAGCAATATTGCCCTTAATGGGCAGTATTTCCATGGTCGCCGTTAATTCAGATGCGCTAGTCTTTACTAAATTTCCCGAGCAATCAGGTACAGCAACCGCGGTAATTGGTACTTTACGTTTTGGTGTTGGCGCGCTGGCTGGGCCTATTTTGGCGTATTTTTATAATGGCAGTGCTTTGCCTTTTGCAGGATTAATGTTTTCTTCTGTACTGGTGGTGCTATTATGTCAATTAATGATCAAGGCAAATGAATCGCGCGGGCAGCAGCAAGCTTAAATTGTAAATTCGCGCTTTAAATAAAGTAATTATAGGCTTTACCGCTAAAGTAATAAGGATAACTCATGAAAAAAGTAGCAATAATATTAAGTGGTTGTGGTGTTTATGATGGTAGTGAAATTCAGGAAGTGGTATTGACCTTATTAGCACTTGAGCAAAATGGCGCAAGTTACCGCTGTTTTGCTCCTAATATTGCCCAGCATCATGTGATTAACCACTTAACTGGTGAGGTGAGTGAAGAGGAAACACGTAATGTCTTAATAGAGTCAGCCCGCATTGTCCGTGGTGATGTTGAGGAGCTAAGTGAGTTACAACAGCAAGACTTTGATGCGTTAATTGTACCTGGTGGCTTTGGAGTAGCTAAAAACTTATCTAACTTTGCCATTGAAAGTGATAATTATAGTGTTAATGCGCAAGTGTTAGCGGCTTGTCAGCAATTTTCTCAAGCAAATAAACCTGCAGGGTATATGTGTATTTCGCCGGCAATGTTGCCACTAATTTACCCCCAAGGTGTACAAGGCACTATTGGTAACGACGCAGGCACTGCCGCATTAATTAGTGCCAAAGGGCTAGTTCATAATAACTGTAACGTGGACGATATTGTGATTGATCAAAGCCATAAGCTTGTGACTACGCCCGCTTATATGTTAGCTACATCAATATCTGAGGCAGCACTCGGTATTAACAAATTAGTACACAATGTATTGGCTCTTGTTAAATGAGTGAAAGTTTTGCAATGGGTAAAGTTTTATTTGCAATTGTTTTATATTACTGCGTACTTCAACCTTGTTATGCCTCAACGACGACAATATCGATGCCATCTATGACCAACAACACCGAGTCTTCACCTTACTTTTCTGATTTTGAAAAACAAGTGGCCGCTAAAATGGCTCTTGATATTCGGTATTTTTGCCAAGAAACGCCAACAGCTAGCACTGGACATTGTTTGCAGCCTGTAACAAAGCTTCCTAAAGCATTAGCGCAAATGATTACTAACACCGGCATTGGCAGTGTGGTACTTTTTGCCGAAAACCTTGTATCGACTCAGCAAGTCATTAAGCTAACCCATGATTTACAAAACGCGGCAATGCAGTCTTACTCTGAGCAGCCGCTAATCATTTCGATTGACCAAGAAGGCGGCAGGGTAGTTCGTTTACCGCAAGCAACATCATTTGCTGGCAATATGGCGATAGGTGCCACTTACGATGCACATGGCGTAAGGTTTGCGACTGATGTAAGTACCGTGATTGCTAAGGAATTAAAGCTGTTAGGTATCAATAACAATTATGCACCAGTGATTGATGTTAACACCAATGCTGACAACCCTGTTATTAATACTCGATCTTTTGGTGAAGACCCGCAGCGTGTAGCAAAATTAGGCGTGGCAGCGGTTAATGGTTACCAACAGCAGGGCATTATGGCAACCTTAAAACACTTTCCTGGGCATGGTGATACCCATGTTGATAGTCATCTAGGGCTACCGTTAGTTGCACATGACTTAGCGACCATAGAAAAAAAAGACATTGCGCCATTTCAGTGGGCAATTACACACAGCTCGCCTGCTATGGTAATGACAGCGCACATTCAGTATCCAGCGTTAGATGATTCAACCATAGAGAGCATTAACGGTGAACCAATAATACGCCCAGCAACCATGTCGCGCAAAATTTTAACGGATTTATTAAGAAATAAAATGGGCTTTAACGGCATAATCGCAACAGATGCCCTTGATATGGCCGGCATTTCGCATTATTTTAATAACGTAACAGCGGTAGCAGAAACGTTTATTGCCGGCGCTGATTTAGCCGTTATGCCGTTTAAAATCAGAACAGTGCAAGACATTGAAAAATTCAATCTTTTTATTAAGGCCGTGGCGCAAACCTTATTACAAAAAGCGAATGAAGGTAACCACAATAAAGCCGCTGATCAATTTTCAATTGATGAAATCACACAATCTAACGATCGATTAAATCGTTATAAAGCGAAGTACATCAAGTTAACGAGCTCAGCGGTCAACGAGCAAATAGTATTAGCAGCGCAACAAGTCGCACAAAAGCAACACTTATTACTCGAGCAACATTTAGCAACCAATGCCGTGGTGTTACTTAACAATAACCACAGCAAATTACCTGTAAACATTACTCGTGTTACTCGTATTCATTTATTTGTCTTGAACTGGCAAGAGTTTCGCGCTTTAAAACAAGCCATTCTACTTTTTTGCCAAAGTGTAGGTAAAGCGCTCCCACAAATCAGTGCGACTGTGGTAGCAGAAGCTGATGCGCAGTTGCAACTTTATAGCGGTAAAAAATTAGCGAAGGCAGATCTGGTTATTGGCACCATTGATACTAAAATTGCGAGCGCAGTCGATATTGGCGGCGCAGAAGATGTAGAAGCTGTATTAACACAAACCCTGTCGTCAAATGAACAAGGTAAGGTAAGTTACGAGCAGTTATTGACTTATCAATTGCAGCAAGCGCAGCAGAAAAAAATACCCAGTGTTTTAGTTGCTAAAGGCTCTCCTTATTTATTAAAACCATATACAGGGTTAGCTGATGATATTTTAGTCACCTTTGACGATAGAATTTACCAAACAAGTACAGATGAAGCTCATAGCCCAGGCTATAGCGCGAGTATTGCTATTATTTTTGGGCAACAAAAAGCCTTAGGAAAACTTCCCGTTAGTTTGCCTTAGCTCAGTAAATAGCTCAGTAAATAGCTCAGTAAAATACTGGGTAAGAAAGTCAAAAAATACCAAAAAAAACCCATAACTTTAGCTATGGGTTTTTTTATGTTAATTGCTTTTTTTTGTTCTTACAGTAATGCAATTATGGTTAAAGATTAATAAAAAGTATCATCTTGATTATGCGCTTGGGGATCTTCAATAATTTCTTCAAAGTCCACTTCAAAGCTATTATTATTGCAGGCGTCTGCTAGATAGATTTTTCGAGTTGAACCATCGATCCACGTGACAGTACCACTGCCTTTTCTACTGCCGCATTTCATCCCAATATGTATATCTTTAAACTCCATGTTCCCTCCTCATTAATTGTATTATTTGTACCATCAACTATGCGTTTATTCGTTTTAATAGCATTCGTTGCTCATATCAAAGTACAGTAACTTAGACGTTGCATTCTCGTATTAGTTCATTTTTGTTTGTTTTTTGTACAGCCAAAGAAAGGCTGAACAAATAAGTCGTAGTTAAAATCAGCACTTATTGTTTGTTTTTTGTTCTTTGACCATAGAGTATAGAGGATAAATCAGTCTTTGCTAGGGAATTGTTAACTTTTGCGAAATAGTTAGGGGAGGTACTCATTGCCTAGGGTGCAATGCTTGCTAGCCCCTGTTACAGCAGGCATGTTGCTATATAAGCTTTTGTCAAAAGCAAAAGCTAACCAAGCAAAAGCAATTGCTTCTAATTGATCACCATCAATACCTTGTTCGCTTGTTAAAGCAAGCTTATAGTCTGGGTAATGCAGTGTTAGCTGTTGGTTTATTAGTTCTTTTAAAACAGTGTTGTGAGCGCCACCACCACAAAGGTATACCTTGGTAGGTGTTTGATTGTTAGGTTTAGTTTGCGTAATAGCATCCACAATAGTGGTTGCCGTCAGGGCGGCTAAGGTCATCTGTACATCTTGGTTGCTTATGGCAGGAAATTTAGCTAGTTGATTTGTTAACCATAACAAATGGAAGTATTCTCGACCTGTGCTTTTAGGGAAGGGCAATTGAAAGTAATTATCAGTTAATAATTGGGCTAACAACGTATCATTAATTTGGCCTTTGTTGGCCCAATTACCCTGTGCATCATACTTAGTATCGCTGTTAGGGTTATGCAAAGTGAACCAGTCATCCATTAATGCATTACCGGGGCCGGTGTCATAGCCAATCACTTTTTGTTGGTTGTTTTCAGGGAGAAATGTAATGTTGGCAATACCACCTATATTCACCAGAAATACATCAGCGGCACTGTGGTGGTTGGTGTCGCTCGTTGCTTTTGTTTCACTAAAAATGGTTTGATGAAAAGCAGGAACTAATGGTGCACCTTGGCCTCCTAGAGCCATATCTTTACGGCGAAATTGACCAATAACGCGGATATTCGTTAAGGTAGCTAATGTTTGACAACAGCCAATTTGCAGCGTAAATGCGTGACTTTCTTGTGGCCGATGGCGTATGGTTTGTCCATGGTTTCCAATGGCAATAATATCAGCATAGGTGAGTTGCTCTTGTATTAACAATGCCTTGATCGCTACTGAAAAAAGCTTTGCTAATGCTATGTCTAATGTAAAAGCACGGTCTATTTCATTATGGTCTGCTTGGTAAAGTGATAGAATGTTTACCGCTGTATCATGATCATAAGCATGGTAGTAACTAGCGTGGTGTGTGAGCTTGTTATTGTCATCAAAAGAAACTAAAGCTAAATCAATACCATCTGCACTCGTACCAGACATTAAGCCAATATAATATTTTGCGCTACTTGCCATCATTGCATTGCTAAGCCAATATTTTTAGACCTTACTAAGGCTTGTAAACGCTCTTTAGATAACGCGGTAAATTCAGCTTTATACTTGTTAGCTATGGGTTTGGCATCAGGTAACTTTACTGTTCTAGGGTTGCGGTGCACACCATTAACTAAAAACTCATAATGTAGGTGAGGTCCAGACGCTAAACCAGTGGCTCCTACATGACCAATAAGTTGGCCTTGTTTTACTCGCTGTCCTTTTTTAACTGCACGTTTTGAAAAGTGTAAGTACTTGGTTACTATGCCATTGCCATGTTGAATAAAAACATAATTACCGTTGTATTTGTTATACGTTGAGTGGGTGACTGTTCCACTGCCTGCTGCAACAACGGGAGTACCTGTTTTAGCCGCATAATCTACCCCTCTATGGGCTTTCCAGCGTTTTTGAACAGGGTGAAAACGCTTAGGTTTAAAGCTAGAGCTAATATACTTAAAATTTACAGGCGCACGTAAAAATGTTTTGCGCATGCTTCTGCCTTCAGGCGTATAATACTCGCCATCAGAGAACTTAACGGCTTGAAATGGCTCATTTTGGTTAATAAACTCGGCGACCAAGATATTACCAGGGCCGATGTATTCACCTTCAACATACTTTTTTTCATAAATAATATGAAAACTATCACCGGCGCGAATATCTAAAGCAAAGTCAATATCCCAACCAAAAATATTGGCAAGTTCTATAATTTGCCCATCAGTTAAACCAGCTGCTGAACCAGCATTCCAAAAATTTGACTTTATTACACCATGTGTAAACTCTTGACTAATATCAACCGCTTTACTTTCTTTGTGTGATTGATAGCTATTGCCAACGAGGTTGATATAAAGGGTATCTGTTTTCGATAAAGGGTATTCAAGTGCGGTAATTTTTTTAGCAGCATTGGTGGCAATACGAATAGTGTCACCAACGTTGAGCTTTAATAACATTTTACTGTATTTACCTTCAGCACTGCTAATTGCATAAGTGTCTTGAGCACTAAAACCAAGGCGTTTAAATATTCTCGCTAATGAATCACCGTTGCGTACTTTGGCACTTTGCCATGACATTTCATTTTGCTGTGCAGAATTCGCTGTGGTGCTTATAACATCAACAGGGCTGCTTTCATCGCTTGGTGTGACAGTGATAGAGGGAATGTCAATGGGGTCAACTTGAAGAGAGTCTATTGTGCTGTCAGGCATGGCAATCTGATAGCGCTTGCCGACCTCAAAACTTTGATTTTTTTTGTTTTTATTCGTTAACTCATATTCACTTGGTAATAATATGATAAAGAGTGCGAGTATGCTGATGCCAATAATGGTCGCGCGGTGTTTCTTTGGAAGTTGACTAAAAGTGACACTAAGGCTAAAGGCAATTTCACGAAGCGTGTTTAGCTGGCGTTGTATAATTTGTTGTTTATTCACAGAGATATTATTAATTTTATATTTAATGGGAAATAGAATACGACCATTGTCGCGAGTTGAAAATTTACTATAACAAAGTTTTTGAAAAAGTTTTCATAAAAGTTTATATAAAAAGCCGCTTGTTACATCTTTTCTGCTTTTATGTCGTGAGTAAAATGAGTAGAATTCGCTCATTGTAATAAAAATTGACCTAGCCATGGAGCTAAAAATGACCGATGTTAGTCAAGCGTTTGCAGAATTGCAGCGTGGAGTGGAAGAGATCTTAGTAGAAGAAGAGTTATTAGCAAAATTAAAAACAGGTAAGCCGTTAAAAATTAAAGCGGGATTTGATCCAACTGCCCCCGACCTACATCTTGGCCATACTGTTTTAATTAATAAATTACGCCAATTTCAATTGCAGGGGCATGAAGTTATTTTTTTAATTGGTGATTTTACCGGTATGATTGGCGACCCATCAGGTAAAAATGTAACGCGTAAGCCATTAACAAAAGAAGATGTTTTAGCAAATGCGCAAACTTATAAAGATCAAGTTTTTAAAATTTTAGACCCTGCGAAAACTACCGTAGCATTTAACTCGACTTGGATGGATAAACTCGGGGCGGCTGGTATGCTTAAATTAGCTTCTCGTCAAACGGTTGCGCGCATGATGGAACGTGATGACTTTAAAAAACGTTATGCGAACGGTCAAGCTATTGCTATTCATGAATTTATTTACCCCTTAGTACAAGGTTGGGACTCAGTAGCCTTAGAAGCCGATGTTGAGTTAGGCGGTACCGATCAAAAGTTTAATTTATTGATGGGACGAGAACTGCAAAAGTCAGAAGGCAAAACACCACAAACCGTGATAATGATGCCATTACTAGAAGGGTTAGATGGCGTACAAAAAATGTCTAAATCGTTAGGTAACTATATTGGTATTACCGATAGTCCAGCAGATATGTTTGGTAAAATCATGTCTATTTCAGATGTACTTATGTGGCGTTATTATGAATTACTCAGCTTTAAACCGTTAGCTGAAATTGAAGCTTATAAAGCAGACATTGCGCAGGGTAAAAATCCGCGTGATGTTAAAATAGATTTAGCAAAAGAAATCATTACTCGTTTTCATAATGAGGCTGCAGCAGAAGCCGCGCACCAAGAATTTATTAACCGCTTTCAAAAGGGGGCAATGCCAGATGACATGCCTGAACTTGAAATTAGCGCTGAAAATGGTGAAATAGCCATTGCTAACTTATTAAAAGAAGCTAACCTTGTTGCTAGTACGTCAGATGCATATCGTATGATCAAGCAAGGCGCAGCTAAAATAGCCGGTGAAAAAATTACTGATAGAAACTTAGTGATTGCCAGCGGTAGTAGTGCAGTGTATCAAGTGGGTAAGCGTAAGTTTGCACGCGTTACAGTGAAGTAAACCGTACACCTTACTTACAGGTAAAAATAAACCAGTTAGATGACTGGTTTATTTTTATTCTTATTTTATATCTTTTTTACTAAAGGTGAGGAAGGTACAAAAAACTAGGCTAAGCGTTCTTATTTAGAACAGTGAAATTTATGGAGTGAAACACAAAAGATTATGGCTAGTATATACATTAAAACCTTAACAAAACTTTCAAACTACATTATTACCCTGCTTGTCATGAGTTGTCTATTTATGCCTCAAACTTATGCGGCAACAGTGGAAAACTTTTCTCGCCATTTAGAATACTACGATATAAAAATATCTCCAGATGGTAAACATTTAGCCGCCTTGGTTAATGTTGAAGGCGATAAAAGCTTGGTCTTTTTAGATGCTAAAACATACGAAGTAACCTACATACTTAATTCTGGAGGGAAAAACCAAGCGGCTGATTATTATTGGGTTAACAATGAACGTGTCATCATTCAATTAGAGCAGTTACGCGGTTCATTAGAAGAGCCTACTAATTTAGGGGAACTCTATGCGATTAATTATGACGGTAGAAAAGGAAAAATGATCTTTGGTTATCGATCAAAGCCTGGCAGTGCTTATTCGGGCCATGCAGGTTTTTTAATTGATATTTTAAAGGGCGATGAAGACAAAGTATTAATTACAAAACGGCTTCTATCACCTAAATCTGATGTGCTCCCTATGGTTGTTAAGTTAAATGTTTATTCGGGCAGAGAGAATAAAGTGCGAATTGCCCCTATTCCTTATAGTCAATTTCTTGTTGATAATGAAGGGCAGCCACGCTTTGTTGCTGGTGTTGATAATGATTACAATGTTAAATTGTTTTATTCAAAAGATAGAGAGAGTAAATGGCAAACGTTTGGTGAGGACTTTATTGGTGAATTTACACCAATAGCTTTCTCACCAGATAATGAAAGTGTTTATGCATTAAAAGCTGAAAAGGGTGAAGCCAAAGGGTTATATAAATATAACCTTAAAACAAAAGAAACAAGTTTGCTTTATAAAAGTAAGCTTGTTGACCCCACAGAGATCATGCAATCGAATGTAAATAGTGTTTTTGGTCTACGTTTAGATGAAGATTACCCGAGTTATCAATACCTAGCTAATGATGCTCAAGAAGCAAAAATGCATAAGGCATTATATAGTGCTTTTCAAGGGAGTAAGATTGCCATCACCAGTAAAACAAAAGATGGTAGTACCATTATTGTTAATGTTAGCAGTGATATAAATCCAGGCACCTTTTATTCTTTTGATACGAAAACGATGCAAGCCAAGCATTTATTTAAGAGTGCTTCTTGGATTAAACCTGAAGAAATGTCTCCGGTAGAGCCTTTTAGAATAAAAACACCAGACGGGTTAATTTTAAATGGCTTTTTAACCCTGCCTAAAAATAAAGCTAAAAACCTACCTACCGTTGTGTTACCGCATGGTGGCCCACATGCCAGAGATTATTGGGAGTATAACCCTCAAGTACAAATGTTAGCCAATGCCGGTTATGTTGTTGTACAAGTTAATTTTCGTGGCTCAGAAGGTTATGGTAAAAACTTTTTGGAAGCAGGCTATGGAAATTGGGGCACAAAAATTCAAGACGATATTTTATTAGCATTGGATTATGCGGTTCAAGAAGGGATAACTGATAAAAATAGAGTCTGTATTTTTGGCACAAGCTTTGGTGGCTATAGTGCCATACAAAGCGCAATTAGAACACCTGAGCTCTTTAAATGTGCGATAGGTTATGCAGGTGTCTATGATTTACCAATGCTATACAAGGAAGGCGATATAACCTCGCTTAAATGGGGCGATGCATTTTTAGATAAAACATTGGGTACGGATGTAGAGCAACAGCGCGCAAATTCACCAGTATACCATGTAAATAAATTAAAAGCCCCTGTACTTATTATTCATGGAGAAAAAGACAAAAGAGCGCCGATTGAACATGCCGAAAAACTAAAAAAGGCGCTTGACCAAGATAAACACCCATATGAATGGTTAGTTAAAGATAAAGAGGGTCATGGTTTTTATAATGAAGCAAATATTTTGGATGCAAACAAAGCAATACTTTCGTTCTTAGAAACACATATTGGCACGTAACTTAAAGTTTTTTCATTTATTGATGTTTTAATTTAACTCTACCTAGACTATATAAAATATAGGTAGAGCTTGTTAACCATCGTAATAAAATAACGACAAACCATTATTTATTATCTGTGTTGATCTAGCCTTTTATCTTTAAACTAGATCAGCACAGATGTTGTTAATTAAAAACGATTATAGCCCCAATACTTTCTTACCTTGTTTAAAGACTATATCAACAGGAATTTTAGCTTTTTCTAAGCGAGCTAAATCAGCCGCTAAGGTTTCACTAATAACCCCTTTACTAGTGACCAATTCATCAACCCCTTGATAATCACCGGTACCTTGTAAAGTTAAAATTAACTTAGACAAAGCATTAATCGCCTCACTCATTTTGTCTATATTTACACTATATAAACCTTGCTCGTTACGGCTAAAAGCGCCTTGTTCTTGGAAGTAATTAAAGCGTACCATATTAGCTTTACCATGTGCAGAGCTTGCACCAAAACGGACTGAGCGGAATATACCTGCTAAGAACGTTGTATAATACTCTTCCAGTTTTCCTTCGGTAATTACTTCTTTTTCAAGTAACTGGCGTATCATGTATAAGCCTAAAATATCGGCTTTGCCTTCTTCTAATGCACTAGCGTGCTCTTTTAACGATTGGCGCACAGTACCTTTACCGTTAATGGTGTTTTTAATCCCTAAGCCATGAGCAACTTCATGGAACATAGTGTTGGCAAAAAAGCCAGTAAAAGTCACATTTTCCCGTTGTGCTGGTACAATCAGAGTTTCGGCGATGGGCAGCATTATAGTGTCAAATTTAGCGCGCATCGCATTTTTAAGCTGTAAGCGACGAGTGCCTTTTTTGAGTTGCACCTCTTCATCGTTCGGTAAATTAATTGCTATGGTTTTACTGCCTGCATTAGAGTGGCCAGCATAGTAAATTACGTCATAGGCATTTAAGTCTGCATCAGAGCCAGGAACTTCAGCTTTGTATTTTCTGGCAACAGGTAAGTCTTTTTGTAGCTCAGGTAAATATTGTGCATATTTAGCGAGTTTTTCACTCCAAGCTAAATCTTTAATTAACACATACGACTCAAAGGCAGCACGGTAGCCATAAAGCTGATCTTCATAATTCTCTATTGGCCCAATCACCACGTCAATGGGGTTGTTCTTCATATCCATCCAGGCCAAATCTGAAGCCTGATATTCATCTGTTCGTAATGCTTGGGCTCGCATCGTTAAGTAGTTGGCAAATTCTTTATCTTCAGCAAAGGTTGCTGCTTTTTCTAAGATTGCAGCAGCACGATTGACTTCATCGCTGTAAACCTCAGAATAAGCAAGGGTTATTAATTGTCCTTCATCATCACGGTCAATCAGAGAATATAACCCCTCTTTTTTAGTTAATTTTGCTTGTTCAAACTCGGCTTTTGTCATGTCTTTAGGATAAAACTCAGCCCCTTGAGCTTTCGCTTTATTGTGTGTTAAAAAAACCTTATCACCGTCTAACCTATCCCAAGGGCCGTAATTAATCTCAGCGAAACGGCGGACTTTTTCATCCTTAATAGATGCAAGAAATGACTTTTTGTCTTGCGAAAAAGCTTGTTGCCAAAACAAATCATCCATAATTTTTGATGCATCAATAAGTAATGCTAGCATTTTGGTTTGATTGGCAGATAGGTGGCTTAAATCTGCCGACAGTGTTACTTCTTTGTAGATATCTAAACGGTCTTCAAACCCTGGAAGTAATTGCACAGCGGCTTGTTGATTTTGAATCGTAACTTGATTGTTTTGTGCAGGCTCGTTATTACAAGCGCTTAGCATGGTGATAGTTGCTATTATTATGGCTGAAACGTTAGTGCGTTTTGTGGTTAATTGTCTTCTTTTTAGTAAAGTCATTAGTGGTCTCAATGATTATTCGCCTTTATATTTGGCAATGAGACTAAAAAAAATTGCCTAAAAGTGCAATAGTGTAATGAAATTAAAGTGCGTCAGTGTGTAAACTTTTCAGGAATAAAGCAAATTTTAGGCATAAAAAAACCGACAAATGTCGGTTTTTTATGTCTACTTAATAAATAAAATTTCTTAAGTAATTGTTTCATAAAACAATGTGCATCAGCTTATAAAATAGAATTTTATAAAGCTTTAACTGCAGCATTTAAACGGCTCTTATTACGAGCTGCTTTGTTTTTATGGATAAGACCTTTAGTTGCATAACGATCTAGCACTGGTGTTGCAGCAGCTAGTTCTTTTGTTGCAACTTCTTTGTCACCAGCTTCAATAGCTGCGATTACTTTCTTAACTAAAGTACGCATTAATGAACGACGACTTGCATTGTTTTGACGGCGCTTTTCAGATTGTCCTGCGCGCTTCTTAGCTTGTTTTGAGTTAGCCAAGGTGACTCCTAAAGTATGTAGTATATAAGCTTAAATTTAAGGCGACAAAATATGCCAGTTTTGTGGCTGATTGTCAAATGTTTTAATTGCCTATCTAACAAAAAATTAATGATAATATTTAATGGAATAATCGATAACTATTACACATAAGTTTAGAGAGTTAGAAAAGAGCAATGACAGAATAGTGTGGCTTTGCTAGGTATTATTAAATAAAGGTGTGTTAAGAGTTTAAGCCTTATTAACGTAAACATTAACCACTTAAATATTAATAATAGTGTTGCAGTTACCCAGTGTTATGTTGTGAACAGTAATAAGTATACATTGTTTAAATAGGTAAAATCATCACATAATAGCAATTATTTTTGTTGTTTATGCTGTTACCTCGCCAATATAGTAAGCACGCGTGTACGCATTACTTAAACCAGTGGTGCTAGGCTGTCATTACTATGCATTATAAGGATTTTGTTTTTGAGTAAAAAGTTAATTAAATCAGGGGTTGTCGTTAGTTTTATGACCCTAGTTTCACGTGTGTTGGGTTTAGTACGTGATGTTGTTATTGCCAATTTGATGGGCGCTGGAGCAATGGCGGATGTATTCTTATTCGCTAATAAAATACCTAACTTTTTTAGGCGACTCTTTGCTGAAGGCGCTTTTGCCCAAGCTTTTGTGCCAGTGTTAAGTGAATATCATACACGAGATGAGCTTAATGCAGAGCAAGCTAAATCAGCCACTTCTCTTGATGAAACACGGCGTTTAATCGCCCAAGCCTCAGGGACTTTGGGGGTTATTATTACCTTGGTAACATTGTTTGGCATGTTGGCTTCCCCTTTATTTGTTATTTTGTTTGGTGGCGGTTGGTTTGTCGACTGGTTAAACAAGGGTACAGAAAGTATTGGCGGTGAAAAATTTGAATTAGCCGCCAACTTATTAAAAATTACCTTCCCGTATTTATGGTTTATCAGTTTTACCGCACTTGCTGGCGCGGTGTTAAACACGTTAGGAAAGTTTGCTGTGGCCGCCTTTACGCCAGTATTGCTCAATATTGTTATTATTTTAATGGCAATTTATGGTGCTCCATATACACAAAGCCCTGCACATGCGTTGGCTTGGGGGGTGTTTTTGGGGGGCTTAATGCAGTTTTTATTTCAAATACCTTTTTTGTATAAAGCGGGGGTGTTAGTAAAGCCCTGTTGGGCTTGGCAGAGCAAAGGAGTTACTAAAATTCGCATGTTAATTATCCCAGCTTTGTTTGGTGTCTCAGTTACACAAATTAATTTATTACTGGATACATTAATCGCAAGCTTTTTAATTACAGGTTCTATCAGTTGGCTTTACTATGCTGATAGGTTGCTGGAGTTTCCTTTAGGGCTATTCGGTATCGGTATTGCCACTGTGGTGTTACCTAGCTTATCGAAGCTACACAGCAAAAAGGATCCTAAGCAATTTAGGGCAACGCTCGACTGGGGAATAAAAGTGATTAGCTTGTTTGGTTGGCCAGCATTGGCAGGATTAATGGTATTAGCGCAACCCATAATTATGGTACTTTTTATGCGTGGTGAGTTTAGCCAAACCGATGTTTTACAAGTATCAATGGCATTGTTTGCTTACCTTTCAGGTTTATTAAGCTTTATGTTTATCAAGGTGCTGGCGCCTGGATATTACGCAAGACAAGATACTAAGACACCAGTAAAAATAGGCATAAAAGCAATGGTAGTGAATATGGCACTTAACTTAATGTTAGCACCACTCTTTGGCTTTGTTGGTTTAGCAATAGCGACAACCTTATCGGCAACCTTAAATGCTTGGCTGTTATACCGAGGCTTAAAAGAAGCTAAGGTTTATCATTTATCGAAAAAAACCAAGCTTTTTATTAGTAAGTTAATATTCGCGGCCGGTGTGATGGCGTTTGTGGTATATACATTGTCAGATAGCTTTAATGTTTGGCTAAGCATGAGCTTTTTTGAACAAGTTGCAAAACTGGTTCTTTGTATTAGCGTAGGAGGTTTGAGTTATTTTATGGTCATTTTTTTATTAGGTATTCGAGTTAATGACTTTAAAGTAATAAGTGAAAGGCAACATTAGGCAGTATTAAGCAGTGAAATAAAAAATAAAAGGGCCGGGCTACTGATTATTAATACGCTTTACTATATAATTTGGCGATTTATTTTTATCTATAGTCGGTATAACAATTTTTAGTATAATAGTTACCCACTCAGCCATCACTTATCCGTTGGTAGGTAATGAATTTAACTAGCGATGTTTACCTTGATTTATTCATCTTTTTAGTGAGAAGAACTGGTTTTTAATTCTTGGCGCATAAGGCAAAGTAAAGAACAATGCAGTTAGTTCGTGGTATACATAACATTCAACATAGTGATAATGGCTGTGTGTTAACCATAGGTAATTTCGATGGTGTGCATAAAGGACATCAGCGCGTTATCGCAGCCTTAGTAGCGAAAGCAAAAGCGCTTAACTGTGTTTCGGCTGTTCTATTGTTTGAGCCACAACCTCAAGAATTTTTTGCCCCAGAAAAAGCACCTGCTAGGCTTTGCCGACTAAGAGATAAATATGCTTTACTGGCTAAGTTAGGTGTGCAACGCCTGATTTGTGTTAATTTCAACCGCAAATTTGCGAACCAAAGTGCAGAGCAATTTGTTGAACACTTATTGGTTAAAAAGCTCGGGGTAAAACACTTGATTGTTGGTGACGATTTCCACTTTGGAAAGAATCGTACGGGTGATTTTACCATGTTGACTCGGGCGGGGGGGAAGTTTGGCTTTGAAGTCACAGATACTGCCAGCTGTAAAATGGAAAATTGTCGGGTAAGTAGTACTGCCATCAGGCAAGCCTTAGCGAAAGATAACTTAGCCGACGTTGAAAACATGCTTGGCAGGCCTTATTCAATTATAGGTAAGGTATTTCATGGCGACAAACGTGGCAGACAGTTAGGCTTTCCTACCGCGAATGTCCTGCTAAAAAGACGCAACTCGCCCTTAAACGGCGTTTTTGCTGTTAAGGTAAAAACAGCCACAGGTATATTTAATGGTGTGGCTAATATTGGTGCAAGACCAACAGTGAATGGGGTAAGGCAGCAATTAGAAGTGAACATTTTTAATTTTAGTGATGATATTTATGGACAATGTATTGAAGTCATCATGATAAAAAAACTTCGTCAAGTCATGAAGTTTGACAACTTAGCAGCGTTAACTGCGCAAATTAAGTTAGATAGTAAACAAGCAAAACATGTACTACAGAATAAATAAAGAAAGCGCAATGTAGGTTAGACAATATGCGTCTGACAGTTTAAAAATTAATAATCGGATAATGATTTAAATGAGTGATTACAAAAAAACCTTGAACTTGCCTGCAACGTCATTTGCAATGAAAGGCAATATGGCAAACCGTGAACCTAACATGCTCAAAGACTGGGCTGCTAAAGACTTGTACGGAAAAATTCGTACCGCTAAAAAAGGTAAAAAATCATTCATTTTGCATGATGGTCCCCCATACGCGAATGGTAATATCCACTTAGGCCATGCTGTTAATAAAATATTAAAAGATATTATTGTTAAAGCAAAAACGTTATCTGATTTTGACTCTCCTTACGTGCCTGGTTGGGACTGTCATGGTTTACCTATTGAATTAATGGTTGAGAAAAAAATAGGTAAGCCTGGCCATAAAGTGACAGCTGCTGAATTTCGTCAAAAATGTCGTGAGTATGCGGCTAAACAAGTTAACGGCCAACGTGAAGACTTTAAACGCCTAGGTATTTTTGCAGATTGGGAAAAGCCTTACCTCACGATGGACTTTGATACAGAAGCAAACATTATTCGAGCTTTAGGTAAAATAGCTGAAAATGGCCACTTGCAACAGGGCTTTAAGCCAGTACATTGGTGTACTGATTGTGGCTCTGCTTTGGCTGAAGCTGAAGTTGAATACAAAGACAAACACTCTCCTGCTATCGACGTTAAATTTAATGTTAAAGATGACAGTGTCGCCGACAAGTTCTCTCACCCAGAAGGGCATACGGGTACGGGACAAATTGGTATGGTTATTTGGACCACAACACCTTGGACACTACCAGCGAACCGCGCAGTAGCAGTACACGCTGATGTAGAGTATACCTTAGTGCAGTGCGAGACTTTACCTAACGGTGAAGAAGGACAGTTACGTTTAATTATTGCCTCTGATCTTGTCAGCTCATGTATGGACAGGTTTGGTATTGAAAAATATCATGCTCTTGGCTTTTGTAAAGGTTCAGCGTTAGATTTAGTGCCATTGCAGCATCCTTTTTATGATATTACAGTTCCTGTCGTTTTAGGAGAGCATGTCACCACTGACTCAGGTACGGGTTGTGTACATACCGCCCCAGGGCATGGTGTGGAAGATTTTGTTGTCGGTAAACAATACAACCTAGAAATCGCTAACCCTGTTGGTGCCAATGGTGTTTACCTTGAAGATACGCCACTATTTGCAGGGCAGCATGTGTTTAAAGCGAACGCCAGTGTTGTTGAAATACTGCAAGAAAAGGGCGCTTTAATGCATCACCATGCACTTGAGCATTCTTACCCACATTGCTGGCGTCATAAAACGCCGATAATTTTCCGTGCGACACCACAGTGGTTTATCGCAATGGATAAAAAAGGTTTACGTAGTGACTCATTAAAAGAAATAGAAAAAACGCAGTGGATCCCTGACTGGGGCCAAAGCCGCATTGAAAAAATGGTTGAAGGTCGTCCTGACTGGTGTATTTCACGCCAAAGAACCTGGGGTGTACCCATTGCACTATTTATTCATAAAGATACTGGCGCCTTGCATCCTCGTAGTATCGAGCTAATTGAAGTCGTAGCGAAACGTGTGGAAAAGGAGGGTATTCAAGCATGGTTTGATTTACAAGCCAATGAACTTATTGGTGATGATGCCAATGATTTTGTCAAAGTGCCAGACACTTTAGATGTTTGGTTTGACTCAGGTACTACGCATTTTTCTGTCATCCATGCAAGAGAAGAGTTTGATGGTATCGCTGATTTATACCTTGAGGGCTCTGACCAGCATCGCGGCTGGTTTATGTCGTCAATGATGTCATCTGTTGCCATGACTGGCAAGGCGCCATATAAGCAAGTGCTTACTCACGGTTTTACTGTGGATGTTAATGGCCATAAAATGTCGAAGTCATTAGGGAACGTCGTTACTCCCTCAGAAATTACTAATACCTTAGGTGCTGATATTTTACGTTTATGGACTGCGTCGGTTAACTATACGCAAGAAATGATTGTGTCAGATGAAATATTTAAACGCCAAGCAGATGCTTATCGTCGTATTCGCAATACCTCACGTTTCTTGCTGTCTAACCTAAATGGGTTTGAACCAGCCCAACATTCGGTTGCATTTGAAGATATGGTTGCGTTAGACCGCTGGGTTGTTGATAAAGCCGCGCGTTTACAAAATGAAATAATTACCGCTTACAATGACTATGAATTTCATGTGGTTGTGCACAAGCTAATGAATTTTTGTACCACAGAGTTAGGTGGCTTCTATTTAGATATTATTAAAGATAGACAATACACCGCAAAAGCTGATTCTAATGCGCGTCGCTCTTGTCAAACTGCAATGTACCTTATTGCAGAAGCTATGACGGCCTGGATGGCGCCAATTTTATCTTTTACCGCACAAGAAATTTGGCAAGCATTACCAGCGCCCGCAGCCGGTGAGCGTGACGAGTTTGTTTTCACTGGAGTATGGTTTGAAGGCTTAAAAACTATGCCTGAAGACACAGTGTTAGGGAATGACTACTGGAGCGAATTATTATTAGTTCGTGGTGAAGTGAACCGTGCATTAGAGCTTGCTCGCAAGGAAAAGATTGTCGGTAAAGGGCTAGAAGCACAAGTCACCTTATACACTACAACTGATCTTGCCCAAAAACTCACCCAGTTAGGAGAAGAGTTACGGTTTGTTTTAATAACCTCTGCGGCAGAAGTTGAAATAGTTTCAGATGCAGAACAACTGCCAAAAGGCGCTCAAGTTACTGACGTTGAAGGGTTATGGTTAAATGTTGTGCCAGCAACAGGGAAGAAGTGTGATCGCTGTTGGCATGTAACCACTGACGTTGGCTGTGATGATGCACATCCTGAACTGTGCGGCCGTTGTGTTAGCAATGTAGATGGTGCAGGAGAAGTAAGAGAATACGCATAAATAATGCACGCACTTTTGCAACAAAAATGTTGAAAGTACTTAGCTGAAGGTCTGCGCTGAGTGCTTTCTTCTTGTTCTGCGTATAAACAACTGAAGCCGGCCATTATTTTTTAGTTAAGCACAAGAGAATTTTTAAATTGAATAAATTTTTTACTACATTGAACAACACTGGCTTGCGTTGGTTATGGTTAACTTTGCTATTTTTAGTGCTAGATCAAGTTACTAAACAATGGGTGGTTAGTGCATTTAATCTTTATGAATCACTTAATATATTACCATTTTTTAGCCTAACTTATGTGCATAATCCTGGTGCTGCATTTAGCTTTTTAGCCGACCAAGGTGGTTGGCAACGTTGGTTTTTTACTGTGATTGCGGCCATTGCTAGCATTGTTTTTATTGTGTGGTTAGCGAAAACACCTCGAACACAAACCTTGCTAGGCATAGCTTTTGCTTTAATGCTAAGTGGTGCTCTGGGAAACCTCATTGACAGGGTCTTATTTGGTTATGTTATCGACTTTTTAGACTTTCATTGGGCTGGATATAACTTTCCTGCGTTTAATGTTGCCGACTCGATGATTTTTATTGGTGCAGCTTTAATGATTATCGACTCGTTCACTACTCAACCAGAAGACTCTCGATAAAATAGAATTTTTTGCCATAATATGGCTCACCAACATCAATAGAAGACAACTAATGACCACAGAACAAACAATTCAAAAAGACTCAAGTATTTTAGTGCATATTACTATGACATTAAGTGATGGCTCAGCCGCTGACAGTACAAAAGTGAATAATAAACCAGCTAAAATTATTATGGGTGACAAAAGTATTTCAGCCGCCTTTGAAGCGCAATTATTGGGCATGCCTGTCGGTAGCAGTAAAACCTTTACGCTTGATGCCGCTGACGCTTTTGGTGAGTCTAACCCAGATAATATTCACTATATGGATATTGATAAGTTTTCTGCCGAGGTACCAGCAAAAGTGGGCAGCATTATTACTTTTGCACAACCAGGTGGGGAATTACCTGGTATGATCAAAGAAGTCAACGGTAACTCAGTCACAATTGACTTTAATCACCCATTAGCCGGTCAAGCGGTTACGTTTGTTATTGACTTAATAGAAATATTATAAGCTTAAGTCACGGGCTTGTCGTAACGTGTTATGTATAATTAGAAGATGGTATTGAGATCCTTATGAAAATTATTTTAGCAAACCCTCGTGGTTTTTGTGCTGGCGTTGACCGTGCTATTAGTATTGTTGACCGGGCGTTAGACTTATTCGGCGCACCCATTTATGTGCGTCATGAAGTCGTACATAATAAATTTGTAGTTGATGGCCTGAAAAAAAGAGGGGCAATCTTTGTTGATGAAATTAATGAAGTGCCTGATGATAATACCGTGATATTTAGTGCTCATGGCGTTTCAAAAGCCGTTCGCCAAGAAGCTAAAGCGCGAGCTTTGAAAGTTTTCGATGCGACTTGCCCATTGGTCACTAAAGTACATATGGAAGTTGCTCGGGTTAGCAGAAAAAATATAGAATGTGTTCTCATTGGTCATCAAGGCCACCCTGAAGTTGAAGGCACTATGGGGCAGTATGACAGTGAAACCGCCGGTATTTATCTTGTTGAATCTGCTGAAGATGCCGCTAAGCTTGAAGTGCAAAATCCAGAAAAACTCTACTACTGTAGCCAAACCACCTTATCAGTTGATGACACTTCAGACGTTATTGACGCGCTAAAAGAAAAATTCCCTCACATTAAAGGCCCGCGCAAAGACGATATATGTTATGCCACACAAAATCGCCAAGATGCTGTTCGCGCCATTGCTGAACAAGTCGATTTATTATTAGTGGTAGGAGCAAAAAATAGCTCTAATTCAAATCGTTTAAGAGAGGTGTCTGAAAAAATGGGAACAACCTCTTACTTGATTGATACCGCCGATGATATTGAAATATCATGGCTTGACGAGGTGAACACTATTGGCGTTACAGCAGGGGCTTCTGCGCCAGATGTCTTAGTGAGACAAGTGATTGAGGCACTAAAAGGTTTTGGCGGTAAAGAGGTGCAAGAATATCCCGGGCGTAAAGAAAATATTGTATTTGCAGTCCCTGTAGAATTGCGTTAATCTTTAGTTGGTTGTAATTTAACCGTTGTTTTTTCTTTAATCCTATGTGGCTGTAATAAAACAACTTAATAATATGAGATTCATCACATAAACAGCAATAATATTCACAGAAAATATAGATAGATACTATATGTGTATATTGATAGCTTCAGTATTAGGGAAATCATTTAAATGAAAAGGATGTGGTTATATTATTCACACGAAAGTTTTTAGCATAGGTAATCCCCCCTTAGCCTTTAGTTACTTTAATACAGGCGCTACTATTGCTATGCGTAAAAATGGTGTAGTGTTAAATAGACCCACTTAAACAATTTTGCTAAAAGTAGTGATTTCATCCATCCCCCATTGAAAACTACTCTTTGCAATCGACTATTTTACGGTGGGCTTTTAAGTGTTTAACGATGTGCTATTTAATAGTGTAATCGACATAAAATAAAAAAATAACAAAATAAAAAAATGCTTATAAAGGGAGAAGCCAATGGCTAAGTATATAGGTGCTAAGCCTATTAGTAGTGATACTGTTAAACAACAAGGTATGACTTTTATCGAAGTGCTTGTTGCCTTAGTTATTATGGTGACAGGTATTTTAGGTGCCGTTGCTTTGCAAGTAACGGCTAAACAAAGTAGCTTTGATGCAATGCAACGCTCTCTCGCCTCCAGTTTAGCGCAAGATATTATCGAGCGTATGCGCGGTAATGACAGCAGCAGTTTAAATGCTTATGCAGCTGGTAACCCCTACGGCTCAGGAAAAGTTGCCGCAAGCCCCGTTTGTAATACACCAGCCACTATATGTACGCCCGCACAAATGGTGACCCATGATCTTTATGGTTGGGAGCAATCACTTATGGGCGCAAATGCTGTTAAAAATGATGGAGTTGGCAAAATTGGAGGTTTAATTGGTGGTATTGGTTGTATAACGGTTGCTGGGAACAATGTGACTGTCGCGATAACTTGGCAAGGTAAAGCGAAGTATAAAGATGCTGACCAAGTTGATAGCTGTGGCACTTCCGCAAATACTCGCCGTCAGGTAGTTGTTAATGCATTTATCATTTAAGTTAATTATTGGTACCGTTAACTACTAATACTGTTAATCAATTCTTATCGTTAGCTAAGATAAACAATTAAAAACCAGATAAAGTTGAGATTTTAGTCAATGAAAAATAATAAATGCCGCTTTAAAACAACTCAAATAACTAAGGTAAGTGTAAATACTCAGCACGGTTTTAGCTTGCTTGAAGTTTTTATTGCACTCATTATTGGTTTGGTCATTTTTGCAGGGGTATTGAGTGTGTTTGTTGGCATGCGAACCACAACCAGTGAAACATCAAATTACGGCGAACTACAAGAGAATGGCCGCTTTGCTATAAACGTATTGACTGATGACTTATTAAGGCAAGACTTTTGGGGTGATTACTCAGGTGTGATTGATTTTGCTAGTGTTAGCCCAGTGCCAGGTGCTCCAGTGGGAGAGTGCATTGGTGGAGGTGCAAACAATGGCACATTTCCTCAAGCAGTGGGGCACTTTAGAACGCTTTGGGGGCAAACAGTAACCAATGCATCTATCATGTCGGATTGCCGAACAGATGCTAAGCTAGAAAGTGACGTTTTACAAATTAAGCGAGTTGTTTCCTCACCTCTAGCTTTGTCGCCTGGCGATATAGCGCCCCCAGGTAACTATTATTTTATTAGTAATATGAACAATGGTGGTTTTTTTACGCCAGGTGTAGTGCCGGATATAAATAATGGCCGAGTGTGGGAGTATCAACATCATATTTACTATGTGAGAGATGAAGCACAAGGAGATAATACAGTGCCGGTACTAATGCAAGGGCGCTTGGCGGGGACTTTGTCTTTTTCTCCTATCATTGATGGGATTGAAATGATTCGTTTTGAATATGGTATTGATACTGATATTAATCCTTCAGATGCCGGTTACGGTGTTGTTGATGCTTATATACCAGCGGGTAATATGACTGAAAACTTGTGGGATAATTCGGCAAGTAGAATTATCGCCGTGAAAATATATGTGTTAGCCCGTAGTATTAGAGAAGATAAAAAATATACAAATACTAATACCTATAAATTAGCAGGCTTTGACTACGCAGTTAATGATAATTATCGCCGTTTACTTTTCACCTCAACCGTAACGCTTTATAACGCCAGTATAGACATGTGGAATTAACTCACTATGATGAATAACAAGATAAAAAATAGTAATTACACCTCGTTAAGTAGCACAATGGCTAGGCAAAAAGGGGTAGTTTTAGTGGTATCCTTGGTCTTTCTTGTTGCGTTAACTGCTGTTGCAGCGGCGCTAATGCAAAATACTACAACCGATATAAAAATGGCGGGCGCAAGTAATGAAAAAACGGTTGCCACTCAAGAAGCGCTCAGTGCGGTTGATGAAGTGATTAACAATCAAGTAAATATTCGTGCTGTAAATTTATTTACTCAAGGGTTGAATAATCTTGCTGGTTATAACAGTGCAGACTTATTACCTGCAACAACAAAAACAGGGGCTACCGCAAGTGCGAGTGTTATTGCTAATCCCTTATTTGAAGAGTATGTTTGTCCTCGAACGGTCGTTGCCTCTTCGGTTGGCATAATAGAGTGTAACTATTTACAGTTACGTATTACCAGGCCTTATGGTAGAGCTAACACGAGCACTGTCGTGATTGATGCGGATATAGCGCAGCAACTATTAACAGTGAATTAAACTACGGACGAAGTAATGAATAACAATAATATTTTTAATGCGCTATTGCTCAACGCTAATCTGTACTAGCTGAGCTGGCAGGAAAGTCGCCATAGCCGATTTATACATAGTAAGGATATAAAATGATAAAAATTATAATGGTTGTGTTTCTAGTTGCTTTGTCGAATAAAGCACTGAGTGACGATATTGATTTATATATCAAAAATACAGATGCGACTGTTCAACGTCCTGAAGTGCTTATTATTTTAGATAACTCCCCTTCGATGGTTTGGTATCCCGTCGGTAGTGATACTAGGTTAGGTAGTGGTAATGAGCATGTTAATAACCCTAATACACGCGCTTATGTCGCAAGAAAAATCATTATAGATTTAATTAATGACAACCCAGAAGTCAATTTTGGTTTACAGCTCTTTAATAGTAATCAGGACAGCAAAAAAAACCAAAAAGATGGTGGTCGTATTGTTTTTGGCTTAAAAGACCTAAGTGATTCTGATAATAAAGCTGATCTAATCGACATTCTTGATAATGATACTAACAACACAAACTATAATTATACCACTTTTGACGGTAATGGTACGCCTTTGTGTGAAACGCTTTATGAAACCTATCGTTACCTTTCAGGTGGCTACCTTCACTATGGTAATGATGACAAAAGTACGCCAGCTAGCATCATTAGTTCAGGAAGGTACACTAGCCCATTTAAGGGGATGCAGTGTAATAAAGAAATCACCATCATTTATATTACCGATGGTGATCCAACTTTAGATGATAAAGCAAACAGCTTGGTTAAAACATTAACAGGAACCAGCAATAGTGACGCAGACAGTAGCACTGGAAACTTCTTAGGTGTGTTAGGCAATTGGATGGCTACCCGAAACTGGCTCAAATTATCAGGCTATAATGATCACTTAAAAACAGGTACTGCGATTAGCGATACACCAGAGGATGAGTTGTTAGCTTCTGTAAAAATACATACCGTTGGCTTTACTAATGCGGTCAGTGCGACAAACTTGCTAGAAACTGCGGCGCGTGACGGTGTGGAAAAAGTTGAGAAGGAAGGGTTTTATGATACACCTGCAGGTGGCAAGTATTATGCAGCGAGTACAGCAGAAGCGCTAAAAGGAGCATTGCAAGCGGTAGTAAAACAAGTACTAGAAAGTAGCTCGTTAACCTCAGCTTCGGTGTCGGCCAATAGCTTTGATAGAACGCAAACAACAGACGCTGTGTATTACGGCATGTTTGAACCCAGTACCGCAGCACGGTGGCAAGGTAACTTAAAGAAATATAAAATTGCTAATGGCATACAAGTTGACGCCCTTGGTAATAGTGCGGTGAATTTAGCTGGCGAATTCGGTGAAAATACAAAAAGCTTTTGGTCATCAACTATTGATGGTAATGATGTCAGTGAAGGTGGTGTTGCTGCTATGTTGCGAACAACCAGTATCGCTTCTCGAAATTTCTTTACAGATATTGAAGGCGTAGGAAGCTTAACAGCCTTTAGCACACCAAGCGATATTATTAGCAACTACAGTAGTAATGCTGAAAAAGCGGCAGCGTTTGGTATTCCAGAGAGTGAAGTTAATGAAATAGCTGATCATATCAGCTGGGCTATGGGGGTTGATGTTGATGATAATGACGAAGACGGCAGCACAACTGACGTTAGAGCTGACGTATTTGGTGACCCGTTACATTCACAGCCGGTTATTATTAACTATGGTACAGGTAACCCTAGGATAGTGGTAGGCACTAATTCAGGGGTGTTGCATATGTTTGAGGACGTGAGCGATACCTCAGTTATAGAAAACTGGGCGTTCCTTCCTGAAGAGTTTTTTAAAAATATTAAACCGTTACGAGATAATGTCATCGCTGCCGACAATAAAATCTACGGGCTTGATGGTGAAATTACGCTCCATATTAATGATATTAATAATGATGGTATCGTCAATGGCAGTGATACAGTATGGTTGTTTTTTGGTTTACGTCGCGGTGGAAGTGGGTATTATGCACTGGATATCACAAGCCCTACTGCGCCAAGCTTAATGTGGCATAAAGACGAGAATAGCCCCGGATTTTCAGCTTTGGGACAAACATGGTCAAAGCCACAGGTGATAAGGTCGGTACTCAATACTACAGACTCAGATAAACTCTCCGTTGTTTTTGGCGGTGGTTATGATACCAGTAAAGACAGTTCATCTGCGGGGGGGAATACCGATAGCAGTGGTTCTTCAGTTTATATAGTAAATGCCAGAACCGGCGCAATAATATTAAACCAAGCAACAGGCGGGGGTAATAGTATTCCAGCAAGTGTCGCAACGTTAGATAGCGATAATGATGCTTTAGTTGACCGCTTATATGTTGGCGATACCGGTGGTGATGTTTGGCGGATAGATATGCCTAATGCTACTGTAGCAGATACATCTTTGGTCAGGTTTGCTAGTGTGGGAGGGGAGTCAAATGCAACTGATATACGCTTCTTTAATAAACCGTCTATTGTTAGAACCTATATCCTTGAAACAATCGATACTGGCACGGAAGAAGAGCCGAACATTATTAAACAACAAATCCCATACGATGCAATATTGTTAGGTAGTGGTGATAGAACATCTCCTACAGCAACGAATACTGATGATAAGCTCTTTATGTTTAAAGATAGGCACATTAAAACGCAGCAGTTAGAAAATGTGACACCATCAATAGCCGCTATTACGCTCGCCGATCTTGCTGATTATACAGACGACCCATTTAACGGCTATCCTTCATTAACAACAGCACAAGAGGCCTTACTAATTGATGTGAGTGAACAATCAGGCTGGTATATTGACTTACAACAACCTGGTGAGAAAACCTCTGCTGAAGCAATTGTTATCAACAATGAAGCTAGCTTTGTCACTTATACGCCTTCACCTAGTACCCAGTGCTCAGTGACACCTGGAGACTCTTGGTTATATACTATTGACTTAGCATTAGGCATTAAAAAATACAACTGGGGGAGTGAACAAAATAATAGAAATGGTGATGATAGAATAAAACATATGGGGAGTCAGTTTTTAGGAAAGCCGACCTTAATATCAACGCCTGTATTAGACCCAATTACCGGTATTA
The DNA here is from genome assembly GCF_056238625.1 of Colwellia sp. F1. NCBI lineage: Bacteria > Pseudomonadati > Pseudomonadota > Gammaproteobacteria > Alteromonadales > Colwelliaceae > Colwellia > Colwellia sp. F1. Next base: position 141,013 of record NZ_JBWDLI010000002.1, on the reverse strand, counting down.
CAGAGTTACAAGGAGATCTTATTGTTGGTAAAGAAATTATACCTGTTGGGTTTGTTTTAGGCACTATGCGAACCTCGTTAACCATTCAAGAGGATAGATAAGTGCTTGCAAACATGAGGAGAACCGTATGAAGAAAAAGCAGAAAGAATTTATGTTCAGTCACTTAGCATTAAATAAAAGTGTACGTGGCTTAACATTAATTGAGTTAATGATTACGGTGGCTATTATCGCTATTTTGGCAAGTATTGCTTACCCTGCATATACTGATTTTGTTGCGCGATCAAACCGTGCGGAAGCACAACGTGAATTAATGCGTTTAGCCAATGTTGAAGAGCAAGGTTATATTGATCACCGAACTTATACTGATGATATGACCGCGTTAAATATGCCGGCAGACCCGTACATCACCGAGTCAGGCAATTACAGTATAGATGCAGTAGTGACAAATTCAGGCCATAGTTTTGTATTAACGGCGACAGCGTTGGGTAGCCAATTAAAAAATGACCCAGACTGTACCACAATAACAATCAATGAAGTTGGCACCAAAGGCGGAGAATCTACCACCTGTTGGGAAAAATAAACACCAAAGTGAAAATAGTTAGTAAACTTTTGTCACGGCTAATTACTTCACTAACCACTTGTCTACTAGATAGCGCAGGCAATTTCATTACCTGCTCTATCTTCATCTTTACCATCGTTATCAGTATCAGCGCTGGTTTCACTCCTGCCAGAAATAGAAATATCGATGCCTCTAGCGCTACTTGCTTCACCTTTTGGACAGTATTTAAAAAGGCTAGCAGCAGTGGGGGTCAAAAGTTGGCCTGATGGCCTATACGTAATACTGGTATGGGCAAACTGGAGTTTGTCGCCTGACTTGATAGCGTCTTTGGTTTTCACTAACTCTTCAGTTGCAGGATTATATTTATGATTGTTAGTAGTATTGCTATTATTAGTAAATACACTAAGTTCTTTATGCCAACTATTAGCGGTACAAGTGTTACCTGAAAGGTGGCAGACTGTGGTGTTTCTTCCAGTATTTATTGCCATATTTCTGGCAGTCAGTAATAACCGTTGTAGCTCACTAATTTCATTGTCTACGCGCATTTTTACCAAGAAACTATTTAGGCTAGGTAAAGCAACAGCAGACAAAATCGCAACCACGGCTATCGCAACCACTAATTCAAGGAATGTAAACCCTTGCTGGCGACGAGCAGCGGAAAAGTAAGAAAAGGTAGTTCCTAAAATCTGGCTCATAATATATCCGTAAATTACTACAGTGCAAGAGTTATATCATTTTATTACCTGCCCCACAAGCGGCTGTTTATCCAGCAAATAACCCTATTACAGCTACTATCTCAGCCATTATGGAAACGGCTCCCGTGTTGAGTGTTGTAATATGGCTTTATTGTGTCGTCTCTGCTGTACGTAATGACAAGCTAATTGGGTAATGGTCTGAAGAATAAATATCAGTGTGTACTTGTGTGTTAACTACGGTCAAGCCGCGATAATATATATGGTCAAGGTGGTGAAATAAATGGCCGAGTCTTGGCTGGCGATTCATTTGTACCTCCTCTAATGAAAAAGACATGGCAAGGGCATGAAAATACTTCAACCTTTTCGCATTCCAGGTATTAAAGTCTCCAGCTAATAAAACAGGGCCCTCATGTTGCTCAAGTATTTGAATAAGTTGATTTAAATGCGCTCTGAATTTATCAAAAGAAACAAAGTTAATGAGATGAGAGTTTATCACCAGTAGTGACTGCCCCTCGATATCTAATGGATATAAGGTGGCCAATGACACTTTTTTTGTGTTTGATATTGGTTCACTGTGAGGGGAAACGAAAAAAGAATGCGCTTTTGCTGCGACAATCGATCCTGTTTTAACGCCGGTTTCAATATTTGTTTTAAGGTTTTTAAAACTGCGCGCCATAATCCATTGATGCTGTAATGATTGATTAAACGTATGGTCAAAAGGAGATTTAAAAATAGCCTCTTGTAACAGCACTAAGTCTTTACCATCAACCAGTGTTATAAAGTCTTTAAGCCAGTTTTTTTTTTGGCACTTAAAAACATTCCATAACAATATTTCAATGTTAGGCCCTATCACTTGTTTAGAGGCTGCTCCCATAAATTTAAGAGATTCAAGGGTACGGTAACGGCTTTTAAGCATAGTGAATTCTGCCTTACATGCAGTTGTGCGTTATAAATACGGTGAAAATAAACGAAAGAAGTTATTCCGTATTCTTTTATATAACGCTATATCATTCATCTCTTCCTTAAGAACAAGGCTAGCATTTTGTTTTTTCAAGGAGAAGTACTTTGTTAGCTTGGCATTAAGGTTGGTATCAAAGCATTCTAAATTAATTTCGAAGTTGAACTCTAAACTCCTCGCGTCCCAATTGGTAGAGCCAATAAACGACCAAATATCGTCAATGATCACAATTTTACTGTGATCAAAGGGGCGTTTATTCTTGTATATTTTTATGCCGTGTCTCATTATTCTCACAAAGTTAGCTTCCATTACCCAATCAATAAACAAAATGTTACTGCGGTGAGGAATAATAATTTCTACCGAGACACCGCGTAACGCAGCGGCGTGCAGCGAAGACATTAATGTTTGGTCTGGAATAAAGTAAGGTGTCATTATTTTCACACTTTTTTGTGCGCACACTAAGGCATTAATTAAGGTCCAGTGGATTCTATTGTGGTATTCATCAGGGCCATCCTGCAGTACGCGGGCGATAACTGTTTTATCACTTTCGTGTGTGCATGCCTTTACGTGCTGTTTTGCACGATAGTGAGGAAACTCGATTAATTCACGTGTAGCAAAAAACCAATCTTCAATAAATACCTGACTAATTTGGTCAATCACAGGGCCTGTTACTTTAAACTGAATATCATCAATAGGGTGCTTTGCTGAGTTAACCAGGTTATTTTGACTAATATTCATGCCGCCAATATAAGCAACCTCGCCATCAACGCAGAGTATTTTTCGGTGGTTTCTTAAGTTAATAAAGCGAATACTAGTCAGTGAAATGGCAGGTAAGAAGCGGGCAGTTTTTACCCCCAGCTTTTTTAAGACGCGGTCTGATTTATGCCAACTATAACCTACGCCAATACCATCTAGTAATACATTGACGACAACACCACGTTGTTGTGCTTGCGCTAAAGCGTTAACAAATTGCCGTCCGAGAGAGTCGTAGTCAAAAATATAACTAGATAATACAACATGATGTTTAGCACAGTTAATCGATTGGATCATGTCTGGGTAGGCGGTATCACCATTTATCAGAGGGGTAACAGCGTTACCTTTTAGGTAATTGATGGGGTGTAATGTATGACCGGCAATAATTGAAAAGTGCCAGTTCTTTGGTAATTGATGAAAATTAATCGTTTTTTCTTTAGCGCGAAAGTTCTTTTTAATTTTGTGAGGATGTTCTTTTTGTGCAGAACGTCTGATACGATTTATACCAAATAGCCAATAAAATAAACTACCTACCACAGGTGAAAGTATAACAAGACCAATCCAAGCAAGCGATGTACGTTCGTTCTCTTTAAATAACAGTACATGCACCGATATAAGAAACGATAAGCTAATATGAAAAACAACGATGATAGTTATCCAATGGATAGTGAACCATTGAACTAGTGCTTCAAATAATTGCATAAAACTCAACTTAATGTGTAAGTAAGCTGTTAAAGCAGCTAACAAATTAAAAATGGAATCTCACGTGCTGACAGAATATTATAACAACATTACCTTCTATCTAACGGATACCTTTAGCACGGCCTTTATCTTGTTAACTATTGCGTTAACAACAGTCGCCTCAATAACTTATTTTATCGTAATAAGCTATCTCATTACACAGTTAGATACACGATACTTTCTTCGTATAATAACAGGTGAAAGAAAAAGTGAGGCGGTTCAATTAAAGAAGCGACTAAAGCCAACGCTAACTGATAACAGTGTCGCCTTATTGATTCATTTAGTAAAAATAACGGTTGGCATAGGTTTGTTAGTCATTGGTATTATCATGTTGCTTTTACCAGGGCAGGGCTTGCTTACGATTATTATAGGTCTTAGTTTGATCCCCTTTCCAGGTAAAAATAAACTTGAACAGCGCTTGCTTGCACTAAAATCAGTGAGAACATCCCTAAACTGGATTAGAGCTAAGGCCAACAAAGCGCCTTTTGTTTTTGAAGATATTGAAAAAAGCGAGAATTCATGACAATATAATACTCATTATCCTATTTGTGTAATCAGCTTGTGGTTGCTAACCTTTCTAAAACAGCATTTTCTAATACGGCATTGGTGTTGCTAATCTGTTTGGCTTTTATTGGCCAAACGATGGCGTCTAACGCAATGTCTTATCATATGATAGCTATGAAAGGAGTGACAGAGCAAGCGATGCCTATGGTGGAGCACAGCCAGCATCATGCATTTAGTGATATCACTGTTAACTCAACAGTGTCAAACAGCGACATTCAGCACTCAACACAGGATTGTTGTGCAAAAACCTGTTATTGTTTTAGTGGTGGTTGTTCAAGTGTTGCTGCCTTTATCAAGAGCACAGCAGCAATTAACCCTCTTATTACCTTATCCGCTAAAATATTTTCCTATCCGAGCTTGGTGCTTAACCAACAAGCTACCTCTTTATACCGTCCTCCAATAGCAAGCTAAACACAGCATTAGTGTGTCCAAAATTTGGCTCAATTGTAGCTTTATATCACTATGTCTTTAGTTTTTTATCTCGTGTTAAGCAGTTTAACTTTTGAACCATATCAATAAGTAGACAATAAAGAGATCTTATACCCGTTTTATTACTTTTGTGATCTTGTTGTGCCTAGGAAAAACCTTTCAGGGCACAGGTTATTTGTTCCGACATAACCTAAGTAGCTACCTCAATGCAAGCAAGTTGCTTGCTTGAGCAATAGCAAACGTGTGTGATTGAGAGCAACCACGCCATGGCGTCGTTTAGCCAGCACAAGTGGTCAATAGTTTAGTGACATTGGTATTAAACTCGCTTAAATAAAATTATTTAATATCCCTACCGGAGGGGTTATGTTTTCAATTCAGTTTTTATTAAAATTTATTACATTTTTTACCATCGTACTTACACTTGGCAGTTGCTCTGGTGAGGATAAGTTAGTCAATGCGAGTCAAGCACAAGATCATGGTGCTGCAACTGTTGTGCTTGATGTTTATAAAAGCCCTACCTGCACTTGTTGCGACAAATGGATTGATCATGTGAACAGCCAGGGCTTTACCTCAAACGATCATACGTCGAAAAACTTTGCAGTGATCAAAGATAAAAAAGGTATTGCACCCCGATACCGTTCTTGTCATACGGCAACTTCAAAAGACGGCTATGCATTTGAAGGGCATGTGCCGGCAAAATATATTCAGCAATTTTTAGCAGAAAACCATAAAGACGATGTTATTGGTTTGTCGGTTCCTGCGATGCCAGTAGGCACGCCAGGAATGGAAGTGGGAGATAAATTTCATCCCTATAAAATATTACTTTTAAAAAAGAATGGTGCTTATCAAGTGTATGCACAGGTGAACACATATGAGGAACAATTCTAATGGCTACATTGTGTAAATATAGTCTGTCTAGCCTGGGTAATCACTTGATAAAGTTCTTTTATTTATTTTTATTAGTCAAGGCTTTAGTGTTTTCGGTTATAAGTAAAGCGAATGCTGAAAAACTATTCTATTCAGCTATTAAGCAGCAGTTAACTTTACAACAAGCAGTGAAGATAGCACAGAAAAATGATCCTTGGCTTACCGGGAATAAACATCAACAACAAGCACTAGAGTCGATGAGTGTTGCTGTTAACTCACTGCCTGACCCCAAAGTGACTATTGGTTTTGGCGGAGTACCTGTAAGCAGTTTTGATTTTTCTCAAGAAGGTATGACACAAGCAACGGTGGGTATTACGCAAGTAATGCCGCGTGGTGATACCTTATCAATCAAAAGTCAGCAGTTAAAAACGCAAAGCGAGGCATTTCCTTTTCAACGAAAAGATCGCCAGTCAAAAGTTGCCGTTACCGTAGGAAGTTTATGGTTAGATGCTTACCGAGTACAGGAAAGCATAGCATTAATAGCAAAAAATAGGGCGCTATTTGAGCAGCTCGTTGATGTGGCTGAGGCCAACTACTCATCAACATTAGGCAAAACACGCCAGCAAGATATTATTAGAGCGCAACTTGAGCTGACTCGATTAGAAGATAGGTTAAACCAGCTAGCGCAACAAGAAAATCGCTATCAAGGCATGTTAGCAAAGTGGTTAGTAAATTTATCAGCAATAGATAAAGTGGCGAGTAGTCAAACTACTGAGGTTGGCTCAAGTGTCGACTTCAATCGTTTAAACACGATAACGCTTAGTCATAAACTGCCGCAAATTGACTTACTTAACTCTGATTTGATTTATCGCTCTAACTGGCTTTCGCCAAGTAAGTTAGTACCGTACTTTGCTCAGCACCCTAGCGTTATTGCTATTGATAAAAAAGTAAAAGCAACGCAATCAGGTATTGCTTTAGCGGAGCAAAAATATAAGCCTGAATGGGGAATGAGTGCGAGTTATGGCTATCGCGCTGATGACCCCATGGGGAACAGCAGGGCTGATTTGTTGTCTATTGGGCTTACCTTCGACTTGCCACTTTTTACTGAAAATAAGCAAGACCAAGCGGTTAAGTCAGCTATTTCAACAAGTGAAGCGGTAAAGGTTGAAAAAATATTATTATTACGACAGTTACTGAGTACCTATGCAAGTGCTAAGGGGCGCTTGCTTAAATTAAACAAAAGTCAAACGCTCTATCAAACATTATTCTTACCACAAGTGCGTGGTCAAGCAGCAGCGTCTCTTGCGGCATATACCAATGATGATGGCGACTTTTCTGACGTGGTTCGTTCACGTATTGAAGTACTCAATACAGAAATAGATCAACTTACCTTAAATGTGCAAGAACAAAAAATACGGCTTGAGCTTAATTACTTATTTGTCGACAGCCCATACTTAGATAATAAACACACTGGTGAGGGCCAAGGTTTTGCGCTTTCTGGCACAGAAAAATGAGCATTAACGCGAATATGAATATTGATAAAAGTACGGTAGGAAAACAGATGAAATTGATAATAATAGGCATGTTGCTTGGCAGTCTTTTTACCTTTGTCGCATATAATCTTAGTATACCGGCGGGTGATAAAAATACCTTAAACTCTAGCAAAAAAGCACAAGAGCCGCTTTATTGGGTAGCGCCAATGGATGCAAATTACCAAAGAGACAAACCGGGTAAATCACCAATGGGGATGGATTTAGTCCCTGTATACGATGACGCAAAACAGGGGCCAGATGCCGGTGAGGGTACGATCAGAATATCGGCAGATGTTGTCAATAACTTAGGCGTTAGAACTGCCACGGCCAAGGTTAAATCATTAAATAACAGCATTAACACCGTTGGTTTGATCACTTACAACCAAGACCAATTTATTCATATTCATTCACGTGTACAAGGATGGGTAGAAAAACTCCATGTAAAGTCTGTCGGTCAACCGGTTAAAAAAGGGCAAGCATTGTACGATATCTATTCCCCAGAATTAGTGAACGCACAAGAAGAGTTATTACTGGCAATAGAAAGAAAAAACAACCGGTTAATTAGCGCAGCTAAAAGGAGGTTAACCGCATTACAGTTACCAGACTATGCAATTGAAAAACTAAAACAAACCAAGCAAGTTGAGCAAACGATTACTTTTTATGCACCGCAAAGTGGTGTTGTTGAAACACTCAGTATCCGCGAAGGCTTTTATGTTAAACCCGATTTAACCTTGCTATCTATTGCTGATTTATCTCAAGTGTGGGTTGAAGCAGAAATTTTTGAAAGACAAGCAGGCTATATAAAAACGGGGGCCTTTGCAACCATGACACTGGATTATTTACCGGGTAAAACATGGCAGGGTAAGGTTGACTTTATTTACCCAACACTTGATGCCAACACGCGAACACTAAAAGCCCGTTTGCGTTTTACTAATAAGCATGGCGAATTGAAACCCAACATGTTTGCCCAAATTACTATTAACAGCGGCGAAGAACAACAAGCGTTACTCATTCCAAAAGAAGCACTGATCAGAACTGGCCAACAAAACAGAGTAGTGCTTGCTCTAGGTGAAGGAAGCTTTAAATCGGTAGCGGTAGCTGTTGGTCGCTATGACAGTGATAATGTGGAAATACTTTCAGGGCTTAGTGAGGGGGAACAAGTGGTAAGCTCGGCACAGTTTTTACTTGATTCAGAGTCGAGCAAATCATCAGACTTCAAACGCATGCATCATGAGCTTGTGCAACAGAGCAGCGTGCAAAATAATTCAGCTACGAATGTATCATCTGCTACCGTTAACGGCACGGTCGTATCTGTAATGCTTGACCATAACATGGTAACTATAGACCGTGAAGCTATTGAAAAATGGGGGCGTGCTGCAGACAGAGTTGACTTTATTGTGGATGATAACGTTGATATGAGTATATTTTCAAGACACGCTTATGTGATGTTTACCTTTGAAATTAGGCAGGGGAACTTCATTATTGTCAGCGCCATGCCTATGCCTTCAACTGACGAAAATGGCGCAGGAGAATAACTATGATCACAGCTATTATTCGCTGGTCTGTCGTTAATCGATTTTTTGTGCTACTGGCCACATGCTTACTGGTTGGCGCTGGTCTTTATTCGATTAGTAAAACCCCAATTGATGCACTGCCTGATTTATCAGACGTGCAAGTTATCATAAAAACAAGTTACCCTGGCCAAGCGCCACAAGTAGTGGAGGATCAAGTTACTTACCCGTTAACCACTGCCATGTTGTCAGTACCAGGTGCGGTCACTGTACGGGGTTTCTCATTTTTTGGTGACTCATACGTATACGTTATTTTTAACGAAAACACTGACCTTTACTGGGCGCGCTCCAGGGTACTGGAATACTTAAGTCAAGTTGCCCCAAATTTACCAAAGGAGGCACGTCCCCAACTAGGTCCTGATGCAACAGGTGTTGGCTGGGTTTACTTGTATGCGTTAATTGACCAAACAGGCCAACACGATTTAAGCCAATTGCGTAGTTTACAGGATTGGTTTTTAAAGTTTGAATTGCAAACCGTGCCCGGCGTATCAGAAGTTAGTGCGTTGGGCGGCATGGTTAAACAATATCAAGTAAATGTTAAGCCTAATAAATTACGAGCCTTTAACATTCCACTGTCATTAATACAAACAGCGATTTTACAAGGTAACCAAGAAATCGGGGCGTCAGTAGTTGAGATGGCAGAAGCTGAATATATGGTGAGGGCGACAGGTTATATTAACAGTGTGACCGACTTAGAAAATATACCACTTGGGGTTAATAATAACGGCATTCCATTGCGGTTAAAAGATGTCGCTGACATTGGTGTTGGCCCACAAATGCGCCGTGGTGTTGCCGAGCTTAATGGCGAAGGCGAAGCGGTTGGTGGTATTGTCGTTATGCGCTATGGCGAAAACGCTCAACAAGTGATTCAGCGAGTAAAGGAAAAGCTTGAACAGCTAAAAAAAGGTTTGCCAGCAGGTGTTGACATAGTCCCCGTTTATGATCGATCAGCATTAATTGAACGAGCAGTTGATAATTTAGCGTATAAACTGTTAGAAGAGTTTGCTGTTGTTGCGTTAATTTGTATTATTTTTTTGTTTCACCTGCGCTCGTCTTTAGTGGCAATAATTAGTTTACCGGTTGGTATATTAACCGCCTTTATTATTATGCATTTACAAGGGCTTAACGCTAATATTATGTCGTTAGGTGGTATCGCTATTGCTATCGGTGCCATGATTGATGGTGCCATTGTTATGATCGAAAACATGCATAAACATATTGAGCGCTTAACAGCAGAAGGTAAAACCCTAACAAATGAAAACCGATGGCAGGTTGTAATAAACTCGGCTAGTGAGGTTGGCCCCGCGCTATTTTTCTGCTTATTAATTATTACCGTTAGCTTTATACCTGTGTTTACATTAGAGGCGCAAGAAGGGCGTATGTTTGCCCCCTTAGCGTTTACGAAAACTTACGCGATGGCAGCATCAGCGGCACTGGCCATTACACTCGTTCCTGTATTGATGGGTTACTTTATTCGAGGAAAAATACTCTCAGAGCATAAGAATCCAGCGAATAAGTACTTAACTTTTATTTATATGCCAGTGTTGAAAGCTGCTTTACGCTTTCCAAAAACCACCTTAATTGCCGCATTCGCTGTGCTTGTTGTTGGCATGTATCCACTTGATCAAATAGGCAGTGAGTTTATTCCCCCTTTAGATGAAGGGGATTTGATGTATATGCCAACCACTTATCCGGGAATCTCTATTGGTGAAGCGCGACAACTGCTGCAGCATACGAACAAGTTGATTAAAACGGTGCCGGAAGTGCAAACGGTGTTTGGTAAAGTTGGTCGCGCTGAAACCGCTACGGATCCTGCACCGCTTACTATGATCGAAACTTTTATCCAGTTTAAACCCCATGACCAATGGCGGGCAGGTGTTACCACAGAAACCCTGAAAAAAGAGCTCGATGCGCTAGTGAAAATTCCAGGCCTAACCAATGCTTGGGTTATGCCCATTCAAACACGTATTGATATGCTAGCTACAGGTATAAAGACGCCGGTAGGTATTAAGGTTGCAGGGCCTGACTTGTCAGTTATTCAAACAATAGGCGAGCAGCTAGAAGCAATTTTAACTGAGATTACCGGCACTGAATCAGTGTATTCAGAGCGAGTTGCTGGTGGGCGCTATATTAAAGTTGACATTCAACGAGACCAGGCCGCCCGTTATGGTTTAAATATTGCGCAAATTCAACAGCTAATCGCAACGGCTATCGGGGGAGTGAATATCACGCAAACAGTAGAAGGTTTAGCGCGTTATCCCGTGAACTTGCGCTACCCTCAAGACTATAGAAACTCACCTGAGCAGTTATCGCTATTGCCCATAGTTACGCCAAACGGGCAGCGAATTGCCTTGGGAGATGTTGCTCATATTATGATAGAAGATGGTCCCGCCGGTATTAAGTCTGAAAATGCTCGTCTAAATGGCTGGACGTTTGTCGATATAGCCGGCGTAGATGTAGGTACTTATGTTGAAGCAGCCGAAAAAATTGTGGCGGATAAATTACTATTACCTGTAGGTTATTCAGTTACTTGGGCTGGGCAGTATGAATACATGCAGCGTGCTAAAGCTAAATTAACCGTTGTGGTACCATTAACCTTGTTTATCATCGTTATTTTACTGTATTTAAATTTTAGAAACATTATTGAAGTTGCGATGATCATGGGCACCTTGCCATTTGCCATGGTGGGAAGTGTTTGGTTAATTTATCTGGAAGGGTTTAATTTTTCAGTAGCAGTTGGGGTGGGTTTTATTGCACTTGCGGGAGTTGCTGTAGAAATTGGGGTTATCATGCTGGTTTACCTCAACCAAGCTTACCAAGCCATGCTTAGTGAACACCATTTAAAAGGCAAAACCGTAAGCAAAGCTGATCTTTTTAATGTGGTGTTACACGGGGCAGGCATGCGGGTGCGACCTGTAATGATGACAGCGGGGTCTATTATCGTAGGGTTACTGCCTATTTTATACGGTAGCGGCACGGGTTCAGAAGTAATGAGCCGTATCGCAGCGCCTATGGTTGGCGGCATGTTGAGTGCGATGGTGTTAACGTTACTCATTCTACCGGTATTATTTTATTTATGGCGTAGTTCATCGCTAAAAAATCAATAGCAGGTATAATCTGTTACTCAATTAAAGGAACAAGTAATGAAAAAATCAACACAGAGCATTGCTAGTCATACACAACAAAATTATAACCAAGCGCTAATCATTGAGGGGGCTGGGTGCGCCAGTTGTGTCGGTAAAATTGAAACAGCACTAAAAGCGGTAGAAGGTGTCGATAGCGCAGAAATGAATTTTGCACTACGTACGGTTTCAGTTAATGGTTCCGCTAATGAAGATGTACTTATTAAGGCAATTGAAGCAATCGGTTATAATGCAAAAAGTACTAATGAAAGTAGTGATGAGCAATTGCTTGACGAAAAAGAAGCTGCCGATGAACAACACTATATCAGCTTAATGAGGCAGGTCTGGATCGCCCTCGGTTTAGGTGCCCCTTTAATGGTTTACGGACTTTTAGGCGGCCCGATGACAGTTGAGACATCTGTAGAGCGTGGCATTTGGTTGTTCGTCGGTATCTTATGCGCCGCTATTATGTATTTTTCAGGTAAGCATTTTTATCTCGGTGCATGGAAATCATTCGTTAATCATAATGCCAATATGGATACGTTAATTGCACTAGGCACAGGCACCGCTTGGCTTTATTCAATGGTTGTTGTGCTTTTTCCTATGGCATTACCCGAAATGGCACGCCATATTTACTTTGAAGCAACGGCGATGATCATCGGGCTCATTAACCTTGGTTTAGCTCTTGAAGTAAAAGCCAAAGGCAGAACCAGTGAGGCAATAAAACGCTTAATTGGCTTGCAAGCAAAAACAGCGCGTGTAGTACGTGATAATAAAGAAGTAGATATTGCGATAGAGCAGGTGTTACTCAATGATATTGTGCGGGTAAGACCTGGCGAGAAAATTCCCGTCGATGGTATAGTTGTACAAGGGCGAACCTCCATAGACGAGTCGATGTTGACGGGTGAGCCTATGCCCGTTGACAAAACCAATGATGACGACGTTGTTGCCGGTACCTTAAATAAAACAGGTGCAATATTATTTAAAGCTACTCGCGTAGGTAAAGACACCGCATTAGCACAAATCATCAACATGGTTAAAAAAGCACAAAACTCTAAGCCGCCCATTGGGCGCTTAGCTGACGTAATTTCAGCATACTTTGTACCAATTATTATGATTATTTCAGTGAGTAGCGCCTTAGTTTGGTTAAACTTTGGTCCTGAACCCACTATTGCTTTTGCTGTTGTTTCAGCGACTACTGTGTTAATTATTGCTTGTCCTTGCGCCCTTGGCTTAGCAACACCTATGTCGGTTATGGTAGGCGTGGGTAAAGCTGCTGAGGCTGGTGTACTAATACGTAATGGTGAGGCATTACAAACGGCGTCTAAAATTACTGCAATGGTGTTAGATAAAACAGGCACTATTACCCAAGGTGCACCTAAGGTTACTGATGTTATCATTTTGGATAAGCAATACTCCCACAGCACTATTTTAACCGTTGCTGCAAGCATAGAAAGTGCTTCGGAACATCCACTTGCCCAAGCCATTGTTGATTCTGCCATTGAAAAGGGTGTTGAACCTGAAAATGTCAGCGAGTTTCAAGCAATTGCAGGGCACGGTGTTGAAGCGCTCTTTAAGGGGCAAAAAATATACTTTGGCAACCAAAAGTTAATGCTTAAACATGGCATAGTATTACATGATGCTATTGAACAAGCACAAGCCTTAGCCACAGAAGCGAAAACGCCGATGTATTTAGCAATTGATAACAGACTTGCGGCCATTATTGCGGTGTCAGATCCAATTAAAACCGATTCAATAGCCGCGATAAAAAGACTTCAGGCTAATGGTCTTCGCATTATTATGTTAACTGGCGACAATAGCGCAACCGCGAATGCTGTCGCTAAAACAGTAGGGATAACTGAAGTATTTGCTGATGTACTTCCGAATGAAAAGTCAGACAAGGTGGCTGAACTGCAAGCGCAAGGTGAAATTGTGGGGATGACTGGCGATGGTATTAATGACGCGCCTGCACTCGCTTTAGCCAATGTTGGTTTTGCCATAGGCACAGGCACTGATGTCGCCATTGAAAGTGCTGATATTACCTTAATGCGCGGCTCACTCCATGGCCTTGCCGATGCGATTGCCGTCAGTAAAGCAACATTGCGTAATATTAAACAAAACCTTTTTGGTGCCTTTATTTATAATGTTGCCGGTGTGCCGTTTGCGGCAGGGGTATTTTACCCAGTATTTGGCTTGATGCTAAACCCAGTGATTGCGGGAGCAGCAATGGCTTTTTCATCGTTAACGGTCGTGAGTAATGCTAACCGGTTACGTTTTTTTAAACCTAAAGAGCATTAAAAACGTTCGTGGTATTTTAGTGAGTAGCAATAAGCAAAATTAACGTTAGTTTTTGGACTCACACCCAAGCATGATTAGCTAGTTTGGGTATAATCAGCAGAAAAGGAAGAGGAGAGGTATGTTAATCGTAAATTTAATTGGCTTAGGCTTAATTTGTTTAATTATAGGGTGGTTTTGGTTATACAAACCTAAGTAAGCAGGTCGGATTGAAATTAAAAGTAGGTGCTGTAAGCATAGCTAAACTAGTGCTGTTTATGGGGAAATAGAGCGAAAACCTCGCTTCTATTCACAACTAATTTCATTACCACCTCTGTTTTCATCAATACCATCATGATTATTATCATTTGACTGGTAGACTCTACCAGAGCGCGCAATAATCACGCCCCTGGCATACTGTTGATAATCTTTTGGGCAGTAGCGAAAAGTGCCGTTGGCTAAGCCGCTAAGTTGGCCTGAGGGTTTGAAGGTGATCATATTTCTTCCTTTCCCATAAACAAGCTGATCACCTTTGCTAATTTCTTCCTTGAACTTTATCACCGCTTCATTGCCATCAAAGGCTTTATTATTATTAATATCAATAAAAATACTCAGCGGTTTGTGCCACTGTGTGGTGCATTGAGTGTTCTTGTTTAAAGGACACAAGATGGTATTTTGGCCACTATTGATGGCGGTATTTCTTGTCATGAGCAGCATACGATGCAATTGATTAATTTCATTGTCAACCCGCATTTTAACAATAAAATCGCTAAGGCTTGGTATGGCAATTGACGCTAAAATGGAGGTGATTGAAACAGACACTATTAACTCTAGCAGAGTAATCCCTTTCACCAACGAATTTAGGGTAAGCGAACCATTGTGATTAAGCATAAAAAATCCATTTTAAATATCTTCCGTGTAATACAGGTATAGCTATAAAAAATAGATTTTGCCAACATTTAACGCATCATTAATAATTGTTATACATTACTGTACAGGGTTGGAATAGGCTGGCGCTTGTGTTGTGTTTTCATATATAGGTTAATAATATGCGCTGATATATTGGCTGGTACTGTTTTCCCTTCGAGAAAGTCATCTAGTTGCTCATAGCTAACGCCTAAAGCATCTTCGTCTGTTTTACCCGGCTCTAAGTCTTCTAAATCAGCTGTCGGTGCTTTATTTACTAACGAATCAGGTGCGCCCAAAGCCTTTGTCAACCGTCTTACTTGCCGTTTTGACAGACCAAACAGTGGGGCTAAATCACAAGCACCGTCACCCCACTTGGTGAAAAATCCGGTAATATTTTCAGCGCTGTGATCTGTGCCAAGCACTAAAGCACCAAGTATGCCAGCAATATGATACTGTGCTGTCATACGAGCACGCGCTTTGACATTACCTTTACAAAAGTCTACTTGCGCTGTAGACGCTGTTAATAATTGTGCCTTAGTAAGGGCAGAAATAACTTCTTGATGTATTCCGTTAACGCCATCAAATACGTTTGTGGTTAAACAAACACTCGGCTGAATGAAGTCGACTGCTTTTTGCGCGTCACTCTCATCGACTTGTACATTATAAGGAAGCCTTACAGCAACAAAAGTAAATTGTTCAGTATGAGCTGTATTGGCTGGGAGTGCGGTATTTATGTGCAAACCTTGCTTTAACTCATCATTTAGCTCTGTGACAGCGAGTTGTGCGAGTCTGCCGCAAGCAGAAGAGTCTACCCCGCCGCTAATACCCAGAACTAATGTTGATAAACCCGAATTGAGTAAAGTGCTTTTGATAAAGTCTATACGTCGACGAATTTCAAATTGGGTATCAATTTCAGGTAAAACTTTCATTTCATCAATAATGCTTTGCTGATCCATAGAATATCCTACTGTAAAGGAGCTAAATGTATTTTCGCTAATTATCTATGAACAGTTTAACAAAATAAAAGCGTGATTAGGCGATAAACGCGTTATAATTGCGATATTATTAAGTAAACTTGTACTGATTTAACGATACAGCGACATATAAGCAGAGATATAAGATGAAAAAAATTGAAGCAATTATTAAACCATTTAAATTAGACGATGTGAGAGAAGCCTTAGGTGAAATCGGCATTACAGGAATGACCGTTTCAGAAGTAAAAGGTTTTGGCAGACAAAAAGGGCATACCGAACTGTACCGAGGTGCAGAATATATGGTTGATTTCCTGCCTAAAATTAAATTAGAAATTGTGATTGCTAAAGAAGATGTTGAACGTTGTGTGTCGGCTATATTAGACACTGCACAAACAGGAAAGATTGGCGATGGTAAAATTTTTATTACTGACGTAGCTCGAGTTATCCGTATTAGAACAGGTGAAGAAAACCAAGAAGCGATCTAAGTACATAGAAAAGCTTACAAGTTACAAGCTGTGGCAGAAGAGCGTGCTCTGCACTTCACAGCTTGTCATTTTGTACTCTCGATATACTCGGGGTGTTTTCGCCATTTTACAAGCGATAGCTGTGGCTACCTAACTAAAGAGTTATTAGGGTAATTTGCCGCTAGCACTTGTAATGCATTTATTTTTAAATCATCTAAGCCCAGCTTATCGTAACATTCAATCATTATTTCTAAGGCGGGCTCTAGCTCTGGGCTTGGGTTGAAATATTCAACAATATAACGCCCTCTATTAGCGGCTGAAGCATAAGCTTCGCGCTTTAGATAAAACCGTGCTACGGCCAGTTCATGTTTAGCTAACCGAGACTTAATTTCAATCATTCTTTTTTGAGCATCAGCAGCATACTTACTCTGTGGATAAAGCGTAACTATACGTTTTAAGTCGTCGAAAGCCTCACGTGCCGCAGTCGGATCTCTGTCTGAACGGTCGATGCCAGCCATATCTTGGAATAAGTTGTCTTGTGTTGATAAATTAATTAAGGCACGCATGTAATAAACATAGTCGATATTTGGGTTGTCTGGATTTAAACGTAAAAATCTGTCGGTTAAAGCAATACCTTGCGCTGCATCACCTACTTTATAATAGGCATAAATTAAATCTAACTGGACTTGGTGAGAAACAGGGCCAAAAGGGAAGCGGGAATCAATAGCACCGAGGATTTGAATGGCTTTTTGATATAAGCCATTATCTAACGCAGAGCGAGCATCTACAAATAAAGCCTGTGCTGACTTATCAGGCACTTTATCAATATCACTCTCTACATCAGAAGAGGAACAACCAGCTAAAGCTAATGCTAGCGTGATTAATAGTATTTTTTTTGTCAATTTTTCCATGGAATATACAATGACGCCTTTGTTTAAAATTAAATAAGTATGAAACCTTTGATAGCCTTGTAGCATGGATACCATAAAAAGGGTAAAATAGAACTATTATACCTAGTGCATACTTGAGTATTAACATTCTAACCTAGCAATCATAAGTTGCACAACGTTAAAAATTTAAAGAGAGTTAAATGTCAGAAATAATTCAACATAAAGATACTGTTCCTGAATCGTGTTTAGGTAAGCGATTTGACCAAACATTAGCAATAATGTTCCCTGATTATTCGCGTTCAAGGTTAAAAGATTGGATTGTAGCTGGCAAGGTAACGGTTAACGGTGAAGTATTAACCCGAGCAAGAGAAAAAATGTATGGTGGCGAAAGCATTGGCATTAATGCTGAGGTTGAAGCCGAACAGCGTTTTAAAGCGCAAAACATTGCACTGAATATTATTTATGAAGACGATGATATTTTAGTCATCAATAAACCAGCAGGCTTAGTTGTTCATCCTGGTGCTGGTAATCCTGACGGCACAGTATTAAATGCCTTGTTACATCATTTTCCTGCGATAGAAGTGGTACCACGTGCGGGTATTGTACACCGCTTAGACAAAGATACCACAGGGTTAATGGTGGTTGCTAAAACCATCGCGGCCCAAACCAATCTTGTTGAAGCTTTACAATTACGTGAAATAACACGTGAATATGAAGCGGTTGCCAATGGTGTGATGACCGCAGGAGGCCTTGTTGACGAACCTATAGGGCGTCATGCCACGAAAAGAACGCACATGGCAGTTACTTTTTCAGGCCGTCCGTCAGTTACACATTATCGCGTGATGGAGAAGTACCGATTACACACGCGTTTACGTTTACGTCTTGAAACAGGCCGCACGCATCAAATTCGTGTGCACATGTCACATATTAATCACCCACTCATTGGTGATCCTGTTTATGGCGGTAGAGCGCGTCCACCGAAAAATGCAACTCCTGAGTTGTTAGCTAAATTACGTGGTTTTAAACGACAAGCATTACATGCTGCAATGTTGTCTTTATATCACCCAATAACGGGAGAATTAATGACTTGGCATGCCGACCTACCAGAAGACTTTGTTGAGCTAATTGAATTACTACAAGCCGACACTAAGCTGAATGCTGTTGACGACTACTTATAATACGGCACATGTTAACGAGCGATAGCCCTAGACAAGTTAGCACAAATGCAGCCTTTGAGGTTGTGCAATGGCCAACAGACGGTTCATCAGTAACGCCATTCATGCGCCCTAATACAGTTCAGCCGACGAACCAACAAGGTTTGGCCAACACTATCTTTGCTGTGCAAACAACACGCTTTGCACCTCAAGGAGGTTTAACACACAGGGGTGAGAGTGTATTAGCACCCGCTTATCAAGCTTTTAATTTAGGTTTACATGTTGGTGATTGTGCAGAACAAGTCACTAAAAACCGTCAGTATTTACAAGCATGCCTGCCAAAGCACGCCAAAATTCAATGGTTTGACCAAGTCCATGGCAATGAAGTCGCACAAGTTACTCAGGTGTCAGCACAAGCAATAACTGCTGATGCTGCGATTACACGTGAAAAAAATATCGGGCTAGCAATCATGACAGCCGACTGCTTACCCATACTACTGGCATCGAAGTCAGGAGATGAAATAGCCGCAATTCACGGAGGGTGGCGTCCACTTTCCACCAATATCCTAACTAACACACTAGCGAGAATGCATACACCACCAGACAAGCTTTATGCATGGCTTGGCCCTTGTATTTCACAGCGTGCTTTTGAAGTAGGTAGCGAAGTAAAAGCCGTATTTATCGAGCAAAACCCAAAGCTTACTCTAGCATTCACTGCCAAAAGCAAGGGTAAGTATTTAGCTGACTTACAGAAAATTGCTTCCATACAATTAAATGCGCTTGGCGTAAATCATGTAAGTAGTTTAGCCGAATGCACCTATAGCAAAACAGCTAAATATTACTCTTACCGTAAAAATAATATGACAGGCAGAATGGCGACGTTAATTTGTCGTTTATAATTAGCTGTTAGCGTAAACAGGTGAGCAGACTTATACTGCAGCGCTTTTTAATAGACAAGACTTTTCTCTATATTATTTAACAGCACATTCACGACCGCTTAATACTTTAGGCTACTAACGTAGCACTTAACAAAGCAATAATATTTTATACGCATTTGTATTTATTCATTAACCCTTGTCTGCTGTATAAAAATTAATAAATACCTCGCTATTGAAAAAGCCCCTACTAGGCCTAATGTTATAAGTAACTCTTTTAAGATATAACCAATTCATAAGCCCAGTAATATGGCAGGAGAATATTTATGCGTTTAGATCGTTTTACTCAATCGTTTCAAGAGTCCATTGCCAATGCACAGTCACTAGCTTTAGGACGTGATCACCAATTTATAGAACCCATTCATCTAATGATGGCGTTATTAAATCAAAATGGTAACTCTATCATACCGCTCTTTAAAAGTGCCGGTGTTGATGTACACACGCTAAGAAATAAAATTGAACAAGCATTGCAATCTTTAGCGCAAGTAGAAGGTAATGGCGGCGATGTTCAACTCTCTTCTGCGTCAGGTAAACTATTAAATTTATGTGATAAACACGCACAAAAAATGAAAGATAAGTTTATCTCTTCAGAAATGTTTTTATTGGCTGCGCTTGAAGATAAAGGCACATTAGGCAATATCTTAAAAGAATTAGGCGCTAACGAGCAACGAATAAACGCGGCGATTGAGCATATTCGTGGCGGGAAGAAAGTTGATGAGCCAAATGCAGAAGATGTTCGCCAAGCATTAGAAAAATACACGGTGGACTTAACGGCCCTTGCTGAAGCTGGCAAACTAGACCCTGTTATTGGGCGGGATGATGAAATTCGCCGTACTTTACAGGTTTTACAGCGTAGAACTAAAAATAACCCCGTTCTAATTGGTCACCCTGGTGTGGGGAAAACGGCTATCGCAGAAGGTTTAGCACAACGCATAGTTGACCATGAAGTACCTGAAGGGTTAAAAGACAAACGTGTATTGTCTTTAGACATGGGCGCTTTAATTGCAGGCGCTAAATACCGTGGCGAATTTGAAGAGCGTTTAAAAGCAGTATTAAGTGAATTAGCGCAAGAAGAAGGCCAAGTCATTTTATTTATTGACGAGTTGCATACTATGGTTGGCGCAGGCAAAACTGACGGCTCTATGGACGCAGGTAATATGTTAAAACCTGCACTCGCCCGAGGTGATTTACACTGTGTTGGCGCGACAACCCTAGATGAGTATCGTCAATATATTGAAAAGGACGCCGCGTTAGAGCGCCGTTTTCAAAAAGTACTTATTGATGAACCCAGTGTTGAAGATACCATTGCCATTTTGCGTGGTTTAAAAGAACGGTATGAGCTGCACCACAGTGTTAATATAACAGATCCGGCCATTGTTGCTGCAGCGACTTTATCACATCGTTATATTAGTGACCGACAATTACCCGACAAGGCAATTGATTTAATTGATGAAGCTGCGTCAAGTATACGGTTGCAAATGGACTCTAAGCCAGAAGATTTAGACCGACTAGAACGACGGTTAATTCAGCTTAAATTAGAGCAAAAAGCGTTAGAAAAAGATTCAGATGATGCGACTAAAAAGCATTTAGCAGATATTTCAGAACAAATAAAAGATAGGCAGAAGGAATATGATGAACTGGATGAGGTTTGGACAACAGAGAAAGCGGCGCTGTATGGCACTCAAGCGATCAAAGAAGAACTGGAACAAGCGCGCTTGGAGTTGGAAGCAGCAAAGCGGGCGGGTGATCTTAACCGCATGTCAGAATTGCAGTACGGAAGATTACCCGAGCTAGAAAAACAGCTTGACTTAGCCAGCCAGGCTGAAATGCAAGAAATGAGTTTATTAGCTAATAAAGTAACCGAGGTTGAAATTGCCGAAGTGCTTAGCCGCGCTACAGGTATTCCCGTTGCTAAAATGTTAGCGCAAGAGCGAGACAAATTACTCAACATGGAAGATGAGCTTCATCAACGCGTGATTGGGCAAGACGAGGCCGTGACTTCAGTATCAAATGCTATCAGACGTTCGCGTGCTGGCTTGGCTGATCCAAACCAACCCATCGGCTCATTTTTATTTTTAGGGCCTACCGGTGTGGGTAAAACTGAATTGAGTAAAGCGCTTGCTTACTTTTTATTTAACAGTGAAGAATCGCTTATTCGCATTGATATGTCTGAGTTTATGGAAAAACATTCAGTCGCGCGCCTAGTGGGTGCACCACCGGGCTATGTAGGCTATGAGGAAGGAGGTTATTTAACTGAAGCGGTTCGACGTAAGCCTTATTCGGTTATTTTATTAGATGAGGTGGAAAAAGCTCACCCAGATGTTTTTAATATATTGCTGCAAGTGCTTGACGACGGCCGGTTAACTGACGGACAGGGGCGAACAGTTAACTTCAAAAACACCGTGATTATTATGACCTCTAATATCGGCTCAGACATTATTCAAACATGCGGGGATGACTGCCCATACCAACAAATGAAAGCGCAGGTGATGAATGAAATTAGCCACCACTTTAAGCCTGAATTTATTAACAGAATTGATGAATCGGTTGTCTTCCACTCATTAGCGGCGACGCAAATTGAGAAAATTGCCGGTATTCAAATTCAATTTCTATCAGACAGGTTAGCAGAGCAAGACTTAAGTTTGTCGGTTAGTCCTGAGGCGTTAGCGTTAATTGCCAAAGCCGGATTTGATCCTATGTTTGGTGCAAGACCCTTAAAACGGGCTATTCAGCATGGAATAGAAAACCCCTTAGCGCAACGTTTATTGGCAGGAGACTTTGAACATGGCTCTACCATTCATGTGACGGAAAACGAGGGGGAGTTAGTTTTTAATTAACATGAATGAGTGTAGGTAAAACAAAGGCGCTAGAAAAATAAAACCTAGCGCCTAATACTTAGTCACTAGGCTTGTGACAATACAAATCAATGTGTTCTTCAGTTAAAGTGAGTTCTTTTTCTCGCGCTTTAGCAGATAAGACATAATTTTTCCCGTGGGGATCTACCACCATTACTTTACCTGAGGAGCCCAAGGTTTTCTTATTCAGTTGGGCTGCTAAACAGTTTTGTTCAGAAATTTCTGCATTTTTAGCAATTATTTCAGCAACATCTTTACTCGATTGAGTTAACTGTTCATCTACCGATGGCGTGTTAGTTTTGCTTTGGGTTGGTTTATTTATTGCTAAACTTTCTCTTGCTTGATAAGAAGAAACGGTCGTTAATTGCGAGTATTTACTATCATTAGGTTGATTTTGGCTAAAGTGAACAACATTATTTTCATCAACCCAGCGATAAATATTAATGTCGTTGGCTATGGTTTTGCTGCTAACAAAAAGCAAGCTCAATGCCGTAAAGGCAAAGGTTATCAGGGGTAAATTGCCAATGTTCATATTAATCCTTTATTGTCTATAAGTTAATTGCACTATAAGCCGACTAGCGTACTAAAGTATTGATCGGCTAACAAAGATAAAACAAGGTTGCAAAAATGTTACAAAAAGTAGCCAACAATGACACAATAAGTTATATCGAATGAAAATACAAAATTAATAAGGCAGCACAAAGCTTAAACCGCTTTTAGCCAATGAAAGGGGGAGCAAATGACGACGAGCTTTTTTCAATATAATAAAAAAGCACCTCAGCAAGTAAAGAAAAAGACTAAAACTATACTTGATGAGGTTATTTATAATAGCATGCTATGAAAAGTTGGTGGCACTGACTTTATCGTGATTTTTTAGCTTGAGCTAACTTCTTAGCCGATTTTTCTTGGCGACGTTCTTTAATAATATTTTGAATCTCACCACCAATGTGGCTTTCACCTCGCGCCTCTGCAAGCGATATTTGACGTTGACGCTCAGCATAGCGATTGCGTTGCTCGTCAGTTACTTTGTCGTGACAACGATGACAACTTACCCCTTTAATATAATGTTCACTTTGTTTTTCATCTTCTGTTAAAGGGAAGCGACAAGCAAAACATTGGTCGTACTGGCCTTGCTCTAAGTCATGATTAACCGCTACACGGCCGTCAAAAACAAAACATTCTCCTTGCCATAATGTTTCAGTACTTGGTACTTCTTCTAGGTATTTTAAAATACCGCCCTCGAGGTGATAAACTTCTTCAAACCCTTGCTCTTTAAGGTAAGCGGTAGACTTTTCACAACGAATACCCCCTGTACAATACATGGCAACTTTCTTGTGCTTATTTTTATCTAAGTTTTTCTCAACATAGTCAGGAAACTCACGAAAAGTTTCAGTATTAGGGTTAACGGCGTTTTTAAAAGTGCCAATTTCTATTTCGTAATCATTGCGTGTATCAACCAATAAAACGTCAGGATCAGAAATTAACGCGTTCCAATCTTTTGGTTTAACATAAGTGCCCACCACTTGGTTAGGGTCAATGCCTTCAACCCCCATAGTAACGATTTCTTTTTTCAGTTTGACTTTTGTGCGGTGGAATGGGTTGTCGTCACAGTAAGACTCTTTATGAGAAATATTATCTAAACCAGGTTGTTCATTTAAAAAAGCTAATACTGCATCAATACCTGCTTGAGGACCAGCAATAGTGCCGTTAATGCCTTCAGCGGCTAACAATAGAGTGCCTTTAACATCAAGGCTTGTCATTTTATTTGCTAATGGCTCACGTAAGGCTTCAAACGCCTCTAAACTAACAAATTTATACAATGCACATATTGTAATTGTTGCAGTGGTTTGCTTGACGGTGATAGGGCTTGATGATTTTTTTTCTAATGAACTCATGGTTTCTCCATTGAACTAGCTGGAACGTAAATCCAGTGCTGTAGATAAATAATGTAATCAAGTTAGCCTTTGCAATAGTAAGCTTTGTTATATAGGTTCAGTTGCATAGGTTTCGTTACATTTTAGGGAGGCGCATTTTAACAGAATTATTTTGTGATGAACACCGCCAACAAAAATGCCAGCATGGATTAACAACATGGCATTGTTACTGACACGACTAACCATGTTATTGACACTGTATAAAATGCCAGTAAAATATCGTTAGAAAATACTTACCATTTTGATGTGGACTGCTTTTAGGATTACTGTGAGAAAAATAATTCATATTGATATGGATGCTTTTTTTGTGTCTGTTGAAATTAGAGATAACCCTGAACTGGCTAACAAACCAGTTGCCGTAGGCGGCGCAGCACATGCTAGAGGCGTTTTATCTACCTGTAACTACATTGCTCGGCAATATGGCATTGGCAGTGCTATGGCAACAGGGCTCGCATTAAAAAAGTGTCCAGATTTAGTCATTGTTCCAGGCAGGATGGAGGTATATAAAAAGGTGAGTATTAAGATAAGAGAAATATTTGAACGTTATACTCATATCATTGAACCGTTAAGCTTGGATGAAGCTTATTTAGATGTCAGTCAATGTACCTTATTTAAAGGCTCCGCTACCCTAATTGCTAAAGATATTTGTGACTCTATTTACAAAGAGCTGAATTTAACAGCTTCCGCTGGAGTTGCCCCCAATAAATTTATTGCAAAAATTGCTTCTGATATCAATAAACCTAATGGGATCTGTGTTGTTACGCCTGAGCAAGTTGAAGCTTTTGTGGCAGACATGGCGTTAGAGAAAATACCTGGGGTTGGTAAAGTTACTTTGGAAAAGCTGAATAAATTATCCTTATATAAAGGCAAGGATGTCAAAGCTTATGATCGCGTTTTACTACTGAGAAACTTTGGTAAGTTTGGCCAATCACTATGGGAAAAGTGTCATGGTATTGATAATAGAAAGGTAGAAACTTCACGCGTGCGTAAGTCAGTAGGTGTTGAAACAACATTTAACTCAGATATTTTTACAGCACAAGAATGTTATGGCGTAATTGAACGTTTGTATTCCGCCTTATTGAGTAGGCTTGAAAAAGCATCGCCTGAAAAAAAGATAATAAAGCAAGGCGTTAAATTAAAGTTTGATGACTTTAAGCAAACGACCGTGGAGCATAAAAAAAATATTTTAGATAAAAAGTTCTTCTATGAATTATTGCAAGAAGCGTTAGAGCGGCAGCAAGGTCGAGGTATCCGTTTAATAGGTTTAACAGTAGGACTAGACACAGCGCAAGTAAACGAAGAGCAAATGAACTTTACTTGGTAACAATGTGAAGATAAAACAGGAATAACCAAGCATGAGAAGTATTTGCTAAGTTAACTCATGTAGCCTTGTCTAAATGACCGATCAGTTCAGCCATTGAATACACTGCTAGGGTAGTGCAACAGATTTGCTATGATAAACGCGAAGCTTGCTATAAGCGCCTAAATTAAAAATTAAAAATTAAAAATTAAAACGTCAAACCCGAATAATGATATGACTGATAATAATGATATACAGACAAACACGATAAACAAAAGAAAACAAACACAAACAGCGTTGCAATGTGGTGTAAGTTTGCTCGCTCGACGAGAACATTCCGTGGTTGAATTAAGACATAAACTCAGCCTAAGAGAGTTTGCAGCTAATGACATAGAAACCGCTATTGAGTGTTTATTAGTCAAAGGCTACTTATCAGATACTCGCTTTGCCCAAACCACTTTTCAACAGCGTGTTAATCGGGGTTACGGTTGGGAGTATATTGCGAATGAATTAAAACAAAAAGGTGTTTGTTCAACAATTATTCAACAATTACAGAATAATTGCGAAATTGATTGGTATCTTCAAGCCGAGCTTGCGTATAATAAACGTTTTGGTGCAAGTGGCAAAGATGAACCACCGCCAACTCAAAAAGAACAAACCAAAAAGATACGATTTTTACAATACCGTGGATTTTCTACCGATGAAATATTTGCGTTAGTGAATGATAATTGAACAAACAGATTGATTAAGGTCCCTATGATTAAAAGTACCGCCGAAGTTCGTCAGGCATTTCTGAATTTTTTTGCCACCAAACAACACCAATTAGTTAAAAGTAGCTCGCTAGTACCAGGTAATGATGCAACATTACTTTTTACGAATGCCGGTATGGTACCTTTTAAAGATGTATTCTTAGGTGCTGAAAAACGTAGCTACACAAGAGCTACCTCAGCACAGCGTTGTGTACGCGCGGGTGGTAAGCATAACGATTTAGAAAATGTAGGCTACACTGCTCGTCATCACACCTTCTTTGAAATGCTTGGTAACTTTAGCTTTGGGGATTACTTCAAAGAAGAAGCAATCAGCTATGCTTGGGAGTTTTTAACCAGTATTTTAGGCTTACCCAAAGAAAAGCTCTTAGTCACTATTTATGAAACTGATGAAGAAGCTTACCTCTATTGGAAAGATGTGATTGGTGTACCTGCCGAGAAAATTATTCGCATTGGCGATGTGCCGGGCGGTAAAAAATATGAGTCAGACAACTTTTGGTCAATGGGTGATACCGGACCTTGTGGGCCATGTTCAGAAATATTTTATGATCACGGTGCTGATATTTGGGGCGGGCCTCCTGGTTCACCGGAAGAGGACGGTGATCGTTTCATCGAAATATGGAACATAGTATTTATGCAATTTAATCGCCAAGCTAATGGCGACATGGATAAACTCCCTAACCCATCTATTGATACAGGCATGGGGCTAGAGCGTATTTCAGCAATAATGCAAAATGTACACAGCAATTATGAAATTGATCTTTTTCAAGCACTCATTAAAGATACCGCCAACTTATTATCGTGTAATGACTTAGGCAATAAATCATTACGTGTTATTAGTGACCATATTCGTTCATGTTGTTTTTTAATTGTTGATGGTGTTGTGCCGTCAAATGAAGGACGTGGTTATGTATTACGCCGTATCATTCGTCGTGCTATTCGCCACGGGCATAAACTTGAAGCAAAAGGCCATTTCTTCCACAAGTTAGTGCAGTCATTGATTGACCAAATGGGAGAAGCCTACCCAGAACTAGTTCAACAACAGGCCATTATTGAAAAATTATTACGTATCGAAGAAGAACAATTTGGCCGCACCCTTGACCGTGGTATGATTTTATTGGAAGAAATATTAGCCAATTTAGATGGCGATACTATCTCGGGTGATGATGTTTTTAAACTGTATGACACCTACGGATTTCCAGCTGATTTAACCGCTGATATTGCGCGTGAACGTCAATTAAATATCGACCATAATGGTTTTGATATTGCCATGGGGTTGCAACGTGAACGTGCGCAAAAAGCTAGCCAATTTGGCACGGACTATAATGAAAAATTAAAATCTGATCATAAAACTAGCTTTAAAGGCTACAGCAAGCATACTTCATCGGCAACGGTAGTTGAATTGTTTAATGCTAATGCTCAAGAGCCGGTAAATCAACTCAATGCGGGAGAGCGAGGTCTTGTTATTTTAGATCATACGCCGTTTTATGCAGAATCAGGTGGTCAGGTTGGTGATAGTGGCTTATTACACCTTGATAACGGCGTTTTTGAAGTAGAAGATACAATTAAACTCGGTAATGCATTTGCACATAAAGGTATTGCCCACACCAATATCGGTATGAACCGTCGCGTTAAAGCAGAAATTAATAGTGAGCGTCGTGCCGCTATAATTAAAAATCATACCGCAACACATCTTTTACATGCCGCATTACGTAAAGTATTAGGTGAACATGTTACTCAAAAGGGCTCACTGTGTGATAGCGAAAAGCTGCGCTTTGACTTTGCACATTTTGAAGCAATGACCGCACAAGAGTTACATGATGTTGAGCAATTGGTTAACGACGAGATACGTCGAAACCATGTGCGAGAAACAGAGTTAATGTATATTGAAGAAGCGAAAGCAAAAGGAGCTATGGCGCTCTTTGGTGAAAAATATGACGATGAAGTGCGCGTGGTTACTTTAGGTGATTTCTCAACAGAGCTTTGTGGCGGGGTTCATGTTGACCGCACTGGCGATATAGGTTTATTGAAAATAGTGTCAGAGTCAGGTATTGCGGCCGGTGTACGCCGTATAGAAGCAGTTACCGCAAGCGGTGCATTGGCATTGATCAACCAACAAAGTGCTTGTTTAGCTAAAGTGGCAAGCTTAGTGAAAACAGATGTTGTGAATGTAGACACTAAAGTTGAACAGTTAATTAGCCGCTCTAAAGCATTAGAAAAAGAAGTGAGCCAATTAAAGCAAGAACTAGCGGCACAAGCAGGCTCAGACCTAGTTGATAATGCAATTGATATTCATGGCGTTAAAGTGCTAATAGCAGACCTTAACGGCGTAGAAACAAAAGCATTACGCGGCATGGTTGATGAGCTAAAAAATAAAATACAGTCTGGTATTATTATGCTGGCTACCGCTAATGGTGATAAAGTAGGTTTAATTGCCGGTGTAACTAAAGACTTAACTAGCCAAGTAAAAGCGGGTGAGTTAGTGAATATGGTTGCTTTACAAGTTGGTGGTAAAGGCGGTGGGCGCCCCGATATGGCACAAGCAGGTGGTAGCCAACCAGAAAACATTACGACTGCGCTAGCTTCTGTTCAGCCTTGGCTGCTTGAAAAATTGAGCTAACATTATCAGCTAGTACCACTGAGTTAACGTAAAAACTTGGTGCTGCCTCCTTTTAAAAGCCGATCAAATCATTGATTGGCTTTTTAGTATATCCTGTCCTAAAATTTTAAACACCTTCACTTATTTAGAAAATAAAACGTAGTCATATTTTTTACTCGTTATCGCTTAAAACAACTAAAGCAACTAAAGCAACTAAGGTAAACTAAGCGTACGTGCTGTTCAATGATAACTTGAAGTTAGTAATTTGTTGCTTGTTTGTAAATACTTGGAGGGGCAGATAAAAAGTAATCAGATTGTATAAAAAAAATGTTTTTAGCTCTATTCAAAGTCAAGTTAAGCTTGATAGAATAGTTGTATATTTTGATAAGTATCAAGTATGGAGCTTTATACTTAACAGAAATGGATTTTTCATAATACCCGCTATTAATTAAAGTGTATTAAGGAAAAATATACCAAGTAAATATATTCCTAGCTTATATATTTATTTAGTGATTCTCAATTTAATGAAAGGAATAAATAATGTTAATATTAACACGACGCGTTGGTGAAACATTAATGATTGGTGACGAGGTTACAGTAACAGTTTTAGGTGTTAAAGGTAATCAAGTACGAATAGGTGTTAATGCACCGAAAGAAATTTCAGTACACCGTGAAGAAATTTACATGCGCATTCAAGCTGAAAAAGATGACGGTGAAAACGCAGGTAACGTATAAATATTGCAATATAACTCACGTTTTTAAAAGCACCATTTTATGGTGCTTTTTTATTTCAGTTATTCAGTGGTTGGTTGAAAAGTAGTAATATTGGCTGAATTGTCAGCAAACAGTAAAAAAAGACGAAAAAATCAGTAAAAAAGTTTGACTTATTTTCAAGATCCATTAGTATTCGCATCCATTGGAGAGGTGGCCGAGTGGCCGAAGGCGCTCCCCTGCTAAGGGAGTATCTGGTTTATAGCCGGATCGAGGGTTCGAATCCCTCCCTCTCCGCCATTATTACTTTGTAACAATGGTTGTGAATCTTTAGACTAAGATATAAAACATAGTTTATTATGGACGCGTAGCTCAGCTGGATAGAGTACCTGGCTACGAACCAGGCGGTCGCAGGTTCGACTCCTGCCGCGTCCGCCACTTTTCTTTGAGTGGCTAAATAATGAAGATAAGCTAATATTAAAGCTGACAAAATAAATATGATTGCGGACGCGTAGCTCAGCTGGATAGAGTACCTGGCTACGAACCAGGCGGTCGCAGGTTCGACTCCTGCCGCGTCCGCCACATTTATCGTAAAGATAAACTAAAAACCAATCTTAGGATTGGTTTTTTTTCGACTAAAATTTATAACAGCTGAGTGATTAAGTCGTTACACAGTTAAGCAATTGGATAACAGACACGTAGCTCAGCTAGATAGAGTAGCAGTGAC
Organism: Colwellia sp. F1; assembly: GCF_056238625.1. Lineage (NCBI taxonomy): Bacteria > Pseudomonadati > Pseudomonadota > Gammaproteobacteria > Alteromonadales > Colwelliaceae > Colwellia > Colwellia sp. F1. The sequence continues at coordinate 110,729 of NZ_JBWDLI010000002.1, read as the reverse complement.
TTGGCCACGAACCAGGCGCTAATACCCGCCAAGGTTCGACGCCTGCAGCAAACGCCACATTTATCGTAAAGATAAACTAAAAACCAATCTTAGGATTGGTTTTTTTTCGACTAAAATTTATAACAGCTGAGTGATTAAGTCGTTACACAGTTAAGCAATTGGATAACAGACACGTAGCTCAGCTAGATAGA